>CAZFLF010000258.1:0-8064 GCA_964519825.1 uncultured Pirellulaceae bacterium
CCAACGGCCGTGGCAGCGGCATTGAACTCGCGTGAAGGGTGGGACATCAGTGCTGCGTATGTCAGCACCATCAAAAACAAAATGAAACAACCGGCCAGTCGTGCCCCTCGCGCGTCGAGCGGCAGCGGCAAAGGTGGCGGTGTGAATGAAAAATCTCTGATCCAAGCGAAAGAACTCACCAAACAAGCAGGTGGCATCAACCAAGCCAAAGCGGCACTCGATCTGCTTGCGAGATTGACGGGTTAATCAAAAATCCGCGGGATTCATCAAAATTACGGCCCGGTCGTTGCATGACGATCGGGTCGTTTTCTTTTACCTTTTGGCGAAGTGGGCAAACTCTGCCGTTGGATACCGTCTGCGCAAAGCGGTAGGGCCATCTTGGCCGATGAGCAATACAGCCATCCCAAGTCCATCCTGTTCGTCCCTCCCCGGAGACAGCCCATGCAACATGCTCATCTGGTGGAGCGTGTGCGACAGATCGTTAAGGATGCGCTTACTGAACGGGGAGTGACTTCATTCGAGGACCTCTGCGAAACAATTCTCATTCGCGACGGATTCTACTGCGGACGTTGTTTTGTCTGCGGTGATTATCGCGCGGTCTGGTTCCTAGAAGAAAACGCCATCAAGTTTTTTTGTCGCGAGTCGGGACTGCTCTTCACGCGTTCGGCCGTTTTAGACGACCCGGCGACTCGTATTCTGGCGGCCTAAGTTCACAAACGTCTGCGGCTGCAGCACTTGTTGATTGACCATTCGGGTCACCGCAACTAGAATGCGCACGAGATTTGCGATCAGGCTGCGAACTGTTTCTTCGCCCAGTCCTTATCCATCCTGGGTTCCGGTCTGACGCCCATGCCGTGCGATAGCATGGTTCGAATGGCTACGGTTGCCAACAGTCAGTTCGGCCACCCAGTTTTTGGTTGAAACGCCACCCATTGAGGATCCGGCGGTGTCAGACGGATCGAATACAAGATCGTCGGTGACAAGGTTTGCGATGCAGCCGGTAGGCAGCACGTCCGATCCTGCGCCGGTCGTACCCGAGGGTTCCGCATTCCCGCCCAGCGACGAAAAGACGGTCATTTCCAGGCGGCCGATTGGCCCCCAAAGCCCAGTTCCACCCCCCGTTCGGCCCGCCGAAGTGGGGCGTTCGCTTATTGGGGAAACTCTCGGGCATTTTCAGTTGGAGGAATTTGTTGGCGGTGGCGGGATGGGCGCTGTGTTTCGCGCGGTGGATACGACGTTGGGCCGCACGGTCGCGGTCAAGGTCGTGTCGAACCAAAGCGCCGACGAGGACATGCTCAGGAGATTTCGCAACGAAGCGCAGAGCGCGGCACGACTGGACCATCCAAATATTGCCCGCGTGTATTACGTCGGAGAGGAGAAGAGTTGGAGTTACATCGTTTTCGAGTTTATCGAAGGGGTGAATATTCGTGATCTGGTGGAACAGCAGGGACCGCTGCCGATCGACGAAGTCATCAGTTATACGTTGCAGATTGCGGAAGCATTGGAACATGCTTCGGAACGCGACGTGGTGCACCGCGACATCAAGCCGTCCAATATCTTGGTCATGCCCGACGGTAGGTCGAAGCTCGTCGACATGGGGTTGGCTCGTCTGCATCAGGTCGATTCGCCATCGCAGGATTTGACCGAAACGGGCGTGACGTTGGGCACGTTCGATTACATTTCGCCCGAACAAGCTCGTGATCCGCGAAGCGCGGATGTGCGCAGCGATTTGTACTCGCTCGGATGCACACTGTATTACATGCTGACCGGCACACCTCCATTCCCGGAGGGGACGGTATTACAGAAGCTGCTAAGTCACAGCAGCGATCCACCGCCGGACCCGCGTGAACTACGAGCGGATCTCGACGACGACTTGTGCGCGATCACACTACGGTTGATGGCAAAGCTCCCCGGTCAGCGTTATCAATCTCCGGAAGAATTGATCGATCGATTGCTGTCATTGTCCGACCGGCTTGGATTGCCACACGAACGACGTTTTGCCCATTCCCCGTCGGCGCCAGCTTCAACTTGGCAATCATTTGTCAGGCAACATCTGCCGTGGGCAGTTCCCGCGATCTTGCTGGTGACAACCGTGTTTGGTCTGGAAGCGGTGCTACCGCAGCCGCGTGCGGTGACCCATGATGCATTGCGGCCGTTTCCGCAGACCGGAGACGGCATCGGCGCAACCGCCGCACCGGCTCCCCTCAACCCCCCTTCCCGCAACAGCTCTGAGACCCTGACGCCGAATAATGATTCCTCGAGTCATTCGTCAGCACCCAATTCACAGCAAACAACTCCCAGCGAATCCGGCTCACGGAATATTGGTGACAAGCGGGCAACCACCACATCGAACCCCGCGGACTCTCCGATATCCACACCTGTCACGTCAGTCAATGGCGTCAAATCGAGTGAACCGCCGCGTGATCAACAGCCTCCTGCCAGTTCCGCGCAACCGGATCGAGTTGAGTCGGTCGACGGGAACCGCGCGGCAGACGCAGTTCCAGCCAGCAGACCTGCGACTGGCGACGAGAACAACACCACCAACACGGTGACACCCTCGCCGCGCGCGAATCCAAGTATCGAGCCCTCCGTGCCGATCAATCCCAGTTTGCTGATTGTTTCCTCGGAGGCGTTGCCGTCCGATAATCCGCAAGTGGTCGGTTCGCTGGACGCCGCGTTTCAAAAGCTGGCGACGCTGCCGCAAGTCGAGACGATTGAACTCCGATTTCGCCAACGAATCGAATCGCCGTTGACCTTGGTCCCTCGATCCAAAGACGGCGAATTAACCATCCGTGGCGGCGATGACTACTCGCCGTTAATCGTTTTCCGGCCGTCAAATGGTGAATCGCGCGATCGCAATTTTTTCAAGGTGATCGGGGGCAAGGTCAACTTCGTTGGTGTTCATTTCCGGGTGGAGCTTTCTAACCATGCGGTTGACGATTGGTCTCTCTTTCATTTGAAAGACACGGGTCGAGTGAAGTTTACGAATTGCAGTCTAACCATTCGCAATGATCGCGGTGCCACGGCCACGTTCTTTTCCATTGACGCGCCAACACCCGCTAAGATGATGATGCCGACGGATACGCCGGAGGTACCCACAGGTCCTCTCATCGAATTGAAATCATGTGTCGTACGCGGCGATGCCAATGTCGTTCGCGCCGTAAGTGGACTGCCGTTCCGACTGAATTGGAACCAAGGATTTCTGGCCACATCGCAGCCCGCGGTCATCGCACGTGGGATGCATGATACCAATGGAACACGGCTGATCGGTTTGAGCTTCTCGAACGTCACGGGTAGTTTGGGTGCGGGGCTCTGCCTGATCGACCTCGACGCCACCGCGCCAGTCGTTCCAGATTTGCTAATTCAAACGTCGAATTGTGTTTGGTTGCAATTGGACCCAGACGCCCCACTCGTCGAACATCGTGGAATCGACAACCTTGAACCGCTGGTCAAAAACTTGTTTCGCTATGCTGGCGAACAAAACCTGTATCCTTCGACCCGCGTCTTATGGCGCATTCAGGCGAAGTCCGGAGAAATCGTGAATCACCGCTGGCGAGATCCAGCGCCTGGCATGTGGTACACAGAAGGTTCGATCGATAAGGGTGTGCGTTGGCGTCGCGCGTTGCCCGCCGAGGGACGAGCCACATTCACGTATTCATTCAAAGACTTCGTGCTCGAATCAGAATTGGCTAGCATGGCTGGATTTAATGAGTTATCCCTCCCCGAACCGCGCGAGCCCGATCCGGATTCGCCCGCGCCGGTCAAACCAACGCCCACACGTCCCGATACACCGCTCTAAAGCCCAGGAATGTTGCCGGAATGAGTGCTACACGGAAGGCTCAGGAACTGGGAATTCAGTTCACCAAGCGAGAACGTGGTTATCTCAATCTCTGCGTTCGGTCCGGGAATTGGCTGGTGACTTCGGGGCACGTCAGCGACATGAAAGGGAAGCTCGGCGCGGGCTTGAGCGTCGAGCAAGGCTATCAAGCGGCAAAAGAATGCGCGGTGAAAATCCTGCAGTCCGTCCATGACGCCCACGGCACGCTCGATGGCCTGCGCATCATCAAAGTCCTTGGGTGCGTGAATTCGACGGCGGATTTCACCGACCAGCACTTGGTTATTAACGGAGCCTCCGACTTATTCCACCAAATCTTTGGCAAGGAGGATGCTGGATTTCACGCGCGGAGTGCTCTGGGCTTTGCGTCGTTGCCGACTGGTGTCGCCGTCGAAGTTGAGGCGATCTTCGAAGTCGCACCAGGGTAAATGCCCCTGCCGATTCCAGTCCAACCGGGCGAGCTATTTCTGCGTTCCTGGAATTAAAGCTGGTGCGAAGTGATCCATTTCTCCAGCGCCGGCGGCTACCGAACGAGGCTATTTATTCGCGCAGCACCGGTTAATTTTCGTCAGCGGCTGGTTCCGGCAGTGCTTCCCACCCGAATTTTCCGAGCAAGGGGACGAACGCAAACAAGCCGAGGTTGTCCTCGATGAGCTGGCCGGCGCGAAGTGTAAATCGCAGTAGTTTCTGTCCGGCGTTCCGATCTCCGATCGGGATCAAAATTCGTCCGTTTTCAGTCAATTGATTCACGTAGGGTGGCGGCAGCTGCTCGGCGCCGGCGGTGACAATGATGGCGTCAAACGGAGCGTGCGCTGGCAGTCCGAGCGTGCCATCATCGGCATGCACTTCCACGTTGCGGTAGCCAAGAGTCGCTAATCTTTGTGCCGCCCAAGCGGCCAGCTGCGGAATCCGCTCGATCGAGTGCACTTCGCGCGCGATGCGCGACAGTACGGCCGCGCCATAACCGGATCCCGCGCCGACTTCCAGCACTCGCTCGTGGCCTTTCAATCTCAAAGCTTGAACCATGCACGCGACCGTCAACGGCTGTGAAATCGTTTGCCCAAAGCCAATCGGCAGCGGCCAATCTTCGTAGGCCTCAGCTTGCCACTGCGACGGGACAAATTGGTGTCGCGGAACTTCCAGCATGGCTCGCAGTACGCCCGGATCCCGAATCCCGCGAGCGGCAAGTTGCTGGTCCACCATGCGCTGTCGCAACACTGCGAATGGAAGCTCGTCACCGGGATTGGAGTCGTTGCTGGAATCGTGCTCGTCCATATTGATTCACGCACGTTTGAAGCCCTGTTAGGCCAGAATCTGCTGTACCACATTGCCGTGGACGTCAGTCAAGCGGTAGTCCCGCCCTTGAAAGCGGAAGATCAGCTTTGTGTGATCGAAGCCGAGCAAATGGAGGATCGTCGCATTCAGGTCGTGAATATGGACTCGGTCGACGGTGGCGTTGAATCCAAAATCGTCGCTTTCCCCCAACGTCATTCCAGGCCGGATCCCCCCGCCGGCCAGCCACATCGTAAAACAGTTGGGATGATGATCGCGGCCGTCACTGCCACCTTGAGCCATTGGCGTGCGACCGAACTCACCCCCCCAGACCACCAAGGTGTCGTCCAGCAGTCCACGTTGTTTGAGATCTTGAATTAAGGCTGCGCATGCGCGATCGGTTTCTTCGCAGTTCTTTTTCAAGTCCTTAACCAGATTGCCATGCTGATCCCACGCTTCGTGAAACACTTGCACAAACCGAACGCCGCGTTCGACAAGCCGGCGAGCGAGCAGGGCCGTGTTGGCAAACGAGACCTTCCCTGGTTCAGCGCCGTACATCTTCAGGATGTGCTCAGGCTCGTGCGAGATATCGACGACGTCGGGCGCACGGGTCTGCATTCGGAACGCCATCTCAAAGGAACTGATCCGCGTGGCAATTTCAGGATCACCGGTCGCTTCCAATCGCATTTGGTTCAGCGCTCTCAGGCTCTTCGCCGTGTCGCTCTGCAATTCAGAATCGACGCCGCGCGGGTTCGACAGATACAAAACCGGGTCGGAGCCGGTTCGAAATTGCACCCCCTGGTACATCGTCGGGAGGAATCCGCTCCCCCAGTTTGAATTGCCGCCGCTCGGTCCCTTCTTACCGGTGCTGAATACGACAAATCCGGGCAAGTCGCGCGATTCGCTCCCCAGCCCGTACAATGTCCACGCCCCCAGGCTGGGCCGGCCGAACTGCTGCGAACCGGTACTCATGAGAATCTGTGCCGGAGCGTGATTGAAGGCATCGGTTGCCATCGACTTGACGATGCACAGGTCATCCACAACCGTGGCGAGGTGTGGCAGCAACTCGGATAACTCCGCACCACATTTTCCGTGCCGCGCGAACTTGAACTTCGGGCCGAGAAACTTCGCGTTCGGGTTGATGAACGCCGCACGATAACCTTTCAGTAAATCGGCAGGCGGTAGCTGGCCGTCGAGACGGGCCAGCTCCGGTTTGTTATCGAAAAGTTCTAGATGGCTCGGCGCACCGGCCATGAACAAGAAGATCACGTTCTTCGCCTTGGGGACAAAGTGCGGCATCCGCGGCGCGAGTGGATCGGTCGGCGCGGGCGTGTCACTTGTTGCGGCGCCGCATAAATCGGCCAACGCCATCCCGCCAAGGCCAACTCCACACTGCTGGAGAAACCAGCGGCGGGCGATTGTCTCCGCCGTTGAGCCATCATTACGAGCCATCGCTTACTCCTTCGTAATCGTTTCGTCGAGGTTCAGTAGCACGCGCGACACTGCGGTCCAAGCAGCGGTCTGCGCCGGGGTCACACCAGCGGGAAGTTGTGGCGGTTTGGTTGGATCATTCGCGGCCAATTCCCAAGGCTTCGCGTCGACGGCCGAGAACTTCCGCGTTTCTTTCTCGAGCATGGCGAGCAGCACGGCCGATTCTTGTTCGCTTGGCCGCCGCGCTACGCATCGTCGAAAGGCAAACGTCAAACGATCCGCGTCAGTCGCGCCCCCTACTTGGATCGTCTTCAACGCCAGCCCTCGCGAGGACTCCAGGAACAGGGTCTCGTTGAGGGTCGTTAGCGCCTGCAATGGCGTATTGCTCCGTTCTCGACGCACGCACGATGCGTCACCGTTGGGTGTGTCGAAAAGTGTGAGCGCCGGATACGGAACGCTGCGGAAGCGGAAGGTATACAGCGCTCGGCGATAGCGATTATCTCCCGTCTCTTCGCGCCACACTTTGGGACCGTAGCTGGCCGGGGGCAAGAACAAGAACTCCGGAGCCGGTGGATACAAACTCGGACCGCCAAGTTTTGGATTCAAGAGCCCACTCGCGGCCAGAGCGATATCGCGGACCACTTCCCCTTCGACGCGCAGCCGAGACATGCGAGCCAGCAAACGGTTCCGCGGATCCTTCGCCAGCAGCTCCGGCGTCGCTCGCGAAGACTGGCGGTACGTGTTGGATGTAACAATCATCCGCTGGAGATTCTTCAGGCTCCAGCCGCGATCCATCAAGTCACACGCCAGCCAATCGAATAACTCCGGGTGCGACGGCAGTTCGGATTGCAATCCGAGATCTTCGCTGGAGCTGACAAAGCCGACACCAAAATAACTTTGCCACACGCGATTCACAATGGCGCGCGCGGTTGTCGGCGAGCGTCGATCGACCAGCCAGCGGGCCAGCGCCAATCGGTTTGGTTCCGCATCGCTCGGCAATGAATGCAACACACTCGGGACGTTCGGCTGCACCGCTTTTCCCGGCTTGAGGAAATCGCCTCGCCGCAGAATGAACGATGGCCGCGCCATCTCGCGCGCTTGGATGGTCAACTGCGTATCGCCGGTCGGATGTTGTCGCCATAGCTGTTCGATCTTGTCATTGGCCTCCTTCCATTCGGCCACTGTCGTTCGCCAATGAGCAAACATGGCCTGCGTCTGTGCCGGCGAGCGTTTTTCACGTGGGATCGCCAGGAGATCGCGGACCTGCTTCGGTATTGGATCGGCAGCGGCATTGAGTGCAGTCGTCACCGAGAAACGAAAGCGGCCGAGGTTGTTGTTTTGGTTGTCGTCGCTGTTCCAGCCGCCATGCATTTGTTTGAGATTGAACGTCAGAATTGCGCCTTGGGCAAACGCGAGGGGTTTCTCCAGGACAAATACCGCTTGGCGCTCGACATTGCGTCGACCTGGTCCGGCGTCGATGCCCCACGCTGTTTCATCCTTTCCGTCGATGGCAAATGCGACTGGGC
>CAZFLF010000259.1:0-8058 GCA_964519825.1 uncultured Pirellulaceae bacterium
CATTGTACGCCTTTTGAAACTGAGCCCTAGCAATTAGGACGCATCATCCGGCAATTCACGGACGTAAACGTTGCGAAAATAGAGTGTGTTGCCGTGGTTCTGTAGTTCGATCGAATCGCGTTCGTAGATTGGCTTGTCTCGCTCCCAAAAGTTTTCCAGTACGACGTTGTCGACCACGACTTGGCCGTTGAGTTTCACTGTAACGCGATCGCCGACCATTTTGATGAAAAAGGTATTCCACTGGCCGACCGGCTTATCGGCCACGGCGGTCGGCGTGCTCGGATTCTTCTGGTTGTTGAACAATCCACCGGAACCGACTTTGTTGCGTGCTTCGCCGGTATTGGGATCCCAGATTTGCACTTGAGGCGTGCCACGCAAGTAAATGCCACTGTCCCCCTTGGGCTCGATTTTCCAATCGACATACAATTCGAAGTTGCGGTAGCCCTTGGCCGTGCACAGATTGTCTCCCTTGCCGTCGAACACCAGGATGCCATTCTCGGGCTTCCAATGATCGCGCATTTTCTTATCGGCCTTCTCTTGTGCTGCGGTCAGTTCTTGGGGCGTCATCTGCGCCCTCGTCTTCGGATTACCGACCAAGCCTTTCCAGCCGGTCAGATCGCGACCATTAAATAGCAGCGAGAATCCTTCGGGTGGTGTATTGAGTTTGTCTTCGGCGCATATCGTTCCCACCAACCCCAGCACCGCCACCAGTACGATCATCGTCGACCGACACAGATTCATTCGAGTCATCGTAGCCACCTTATGTTTTCACGTTGAGCATTTGGAAGAAACTGCGTTCAGGAACGCTTCGGGCGTTGTTATACCGCGCACGGTCATGCGTGAGACAGATATCGACGGTTGGGCCTTCGCTCAGACATAGCCGTGTTCTTGGAACCATTGCCAGGCATCGCGGACGGTAGCCTCGAGCGGGCGGATGACGTAGTCGAGTTCAGTCCGCGCTCGCTCGCTGCTGTAATAGTGAAACAGGCTCGACATGGCGAGGACTGCGGAATTGACATCCAGTTCGCGCTGCCGCAACTTTCCCAGCAAATCTCCGGCGCTCCCCACCAAGAATCGCTGCAGCGGCCCCATGCGCATTAGCGGCGGCCGACTGCCGCCAATCCGCGCGAAGAGCCGCCAGATATCGAGATAGGAGTGATTGTGACCGGCGAGGATGTAGTTTTCGCCGGACCTGCCGCGCTCGAGAGCGGAAAGAATTCCCGTGGCCACGTCCCGCACATCACAGATGCTACCACCGCCCGTTGGCGCGAGAACAGCGAAATGCGTTCCGACGCCAATCAGCATCTTTCCCGACGATGGCTTCCAATCCCACGGTCCGATCATCAAGCCGGGATTCACAATCACGGCGTCCAGGCCTCGTGCCATCACCGCGCGTAGCGTCTCTTCGGCTTCACTTTTAGTGATGACATACGGACACAGAGTCTTTCCGCCGCGCGGTGTGGTTTCGTTGGCGGGCTGGTCCGGTGTGCCCAGCCCCAAGGCGTCGACGCTCGACACATGCACCATGCGCGCACCGGCCTGCCGTGCTGACTCGGCAACATTCCGAGTTCCGCCAACGTTGATCGCGCGTTGCAATTCGAGTCCGGACCAACCAATTTGCACGTGACCCGCGGAATGGACGACGTGCGTCACGTCGTCCATCGCCCGCTGCACGGACTGCTCGTCGCGCACATCTCCCAACGAGACTTCCACGCGCAGATCTTGCAACGGCCGCGGATCGCTCGTCGCACGGGTAAGAACGCGCACAGTGCGACCTTGTTCGACCAAGAGCCGCACGACATTGTTGCCGACCAATCCGGTCGCACCGGTCACTAAGACTCGCATGGTTATCTCTGCAACGGTTGGTCCAGCGATTTCCAGCGGTCTTGGCGTTCCCGCCAAGCCGCGGCGCTCAACACGCGCACGAAACCGGATTCCGTCAACTCCATTCCCGTCATGACTTCCACCCACAGGGTAACTTCTTCGGGACTGCCCGTCGCCGAGGGGACCGAGTCCCATATTCTGGCCGTCCCATCGGAACAGCCGGTAACAAATGCCTGGCCATTTGGCAGAAAGGCGACGCAGGAAACGGATCCGGCATGCTCCCAAGGCGGCGTAACAGGATGCCCCGTCGTCACGTCCCATCGCCGCGCGGTTTTGTCATGGCTGCCAGTCACGAGTTGCCCTCCATCCGGACTAAACGCAACACACCGAACCGGTCCGCGATGGCGAAAGGACTGGGGAACGAGTTCGCCATTCGACACGTACCAAAGTCGCACCGATTTGTCGACGGATGCCGTCGCCAGCCAATGATCGTCCGGACTGAACACCAGCCCGGTGATTTGATCGTCATGATGCAAGGGGGGCGACGCCGGCTTGCCGCTGGCAACATCCCAAATGCGCGCCGTTCCGTCCGGACTCCCGGTGGCTAGAAGCCGGCCGCCGTGGCTGAACGCCACGCCACGAACCATCTGTTCGTGGGCCGCGATATCGCTCGCCGGCGAGCCGGAATTCGCGTCGAAGATCCGCGCATGACCGTCCCAGCAACCCGTGGCCACGAATTGTCCATCGGCGGTGATTGCAATGTCCTCGATCGGAGCAGGGTGCAGGATCGCAGGCGCGGCTTCGGCACCATTCGCGGTGGCATAAAACCGCAGCCAACTTTCCGCTCCTGCACACGCAAACCGCTTTCCCGCCGGGTCGATCGCGCAGGCCAACACCAGACCTTTCTGTTCCGGCGACTCCGCGACGGGCATGCCATCGGACAATCTCCACAGGCGGGCTCTGCGATCTGAACCCGCAGTTAGCAGGAACTGTCCGTCGCGGCTGACCGCCAAATCCTGAATCGGTCCACCGTGGACGAATATCTGTTCCAACGGCGATTTCACTGCAACGTCCCACAACCGGGCTGTACCATCGGCGCTGGCCGTCAGCAACTGTTTTCCATCCGGGCTCAACTCTACGTTTCGCAACTGTCCTTGGTGTTCAATGGGAGGTCCGAACGGTAGACCTGTGGCGGCCTCCCAGACTTGTGCCGTGTTATCCATGCTTCCCGTTAGCACTTTGGTGCCGTCGAGGGAAAATCCGACAACTCGCACTGGGCCGTGGTGCCGCAGCGGCGGAGCGAGCAGTTTTCCGGTGGCAACGTCCCATAGCCGCGCCAGGTTGTCGCCGCAGCCGGTCAAGAGCGTTCGGCCATCGGGACTGAAATCCAACGCGCGGACATCTCCATCGTGTTTTAAAGACGCTCCCATTTGCGTTCCGGATGTGACATCCCAGACCCGCACTTCGCCATCGGCCGAGCCGGTGGCCAGCGCTTGACTGTCAGGACGAAACGCGATGTCCCATACCCAACTCATGTGGCGCAGTGGTTCACCCAGGGATTTTCCCGTGGTGGCATCCCACAACTGTGCCGTCTGATCCGCGCTGCCGGTGGCGATTAGCGTTCCGTTCGGACTGAATTCGATCGCCCACACGTGGCCGTGATGTTGGAGCCGCATGTCGCGCGGTTGTCGCGTGGCCACATCCCACAGGATCGCGCTGTCATCGTCGCTGGCTGTCGCCAAGGTCTGGCCGTCGGGCGAAAAACTCACGTCGCGAATCGGTTGGGAGTGGGCACGTAATTGTCCGAGCAGCTTGCCGCTGGGAACTTCCCAGAGCCAAATTGCGGCGTCGGCGGCCGCGGTGGCCAGTAACCGGCCGTCGGGACTGAAGAGCACCTTTTCGACGCCCGAATTGTGCAGGAGCAGTTCGCCAACCGGCTGGCCAGTGTGCGCGTCCCACAAGCGACCCGTCCGATCCGCGCCGGCGGTGACCACGAGCCGCCCATCGGGGCTGAACGCGGCCTGGGTCAGTGCCTGGGCCTGATCGAAGATGTGCTGCAAGGGAGTCAGCCGCCGGCTCCAGCTTCCCAGGTTCGCCCGAAATACATTGGCCAGTGCCAGCTCGTCGTGTGGCATCATGCCGAGTCCGCGGGCGAACCACAGTTGGCCAACCGCGACGTTGCCTTGTTCGCACAGCGCCAAGCCACGACGAAAGACCATTTCCGCCGCGAGCAGCTCGGCTTGACGGCGCTCACGGGCTTCCGCGGACCGAGCCCTTTCCGCGTCGAGACGTGCCGCGGTTTCCGAAAACGCGCGTCGTTCCGACGATTGCTGGGCGAGTTCCGCCAGTCGGCGAGCTTCGTCCGTTGCGGCCTGCTCTTCGCCGAGTAGAAACAATCCCAACATCAGTGCGGCGACCGAAGTGAGCACAAGTGCGACAAAGCCGGAGACGACGGCCGGATTCCGCAGACGCCAACGGCGCAGTTTGTCCGGCCATTTTTCTCGCCACGCCGAAACCGGTTCGTCGACGAGGTACCGCTGGATGTCGTCCGCCAAATCTCCAACCTGCCCATACCGCTCGGAACGATCTTTCGCCATTGCCTTTGCGCAGATCGCGTCGATCGCCATCGGCAGACGCGCATCAACGCTCCGCACGTGAGGCGTGGGCTGCTCCAAGATTTCGCTCAGGACGTGGTGGAGCGGCTTGGATACCGAATGCGGCGGCCTACCAGTTAGCAGACAAAACAAAATCGCACCCAGTCCGTACACGTCGGTGCGGGAGTCAACTTGATCGTGTTGTCCCGCGGCCTGCTCCGGCGCCATATACGCGGGAGTTCCCATGATGGAGCCAATGTGCGTCGCTTCAATCGAAGCGGCCTCCGAAAGTGCCACTGCCCCGTGCGAGTCGTCGGCGAGGTCGTCCGGTTGCTGACCTGTCTTCGCCAAGCCCCAATCCAGCAGCACTACCTCACCGAAACTTCCGAGCACGACGTTGTCTGGTTTAAGGTCGCGATGCACGACGCCTCGCGAGTGGGCATACGCCACCGCGTTGCACACGTCGATAAACGCATTCAACAGCCGCGACAATTCCAGGGGATCTTGCCGGCCGGCTCGACGATGCTCGTGATATTCATCGAGTGATTTGCGGAGGGTTTTGCCGCGCACCAGCCGCATCACGTAGAACGGTTCCGCACGCTGCGGATCGGTCGCCAATTCATACACCGGCACGATGCTGGGATGTTCGAGTTGCCCGGTAATCTGCGCCTCGCGTAAGAATCTCCGCAATGTTTGTGGCGAATGCTGCTGGCGCGGCGTCAACTCTTTCAACGCCACTTGCCGATGCAAATGCTCATCCCAGGCCACCCAAATTCGGCCCAAACCACCGATCGCGTGTAGTTTTGTCAACACGTATCGCGAACGGCGCTCGCCGTCAGGAATCATCGACCGTTCAGCGACGTCGTTGGACGATGCCTCCATTTCCGGGGGCCATTCGTCCGCTCCCACTGTGGCTTCTTTTCGCAGGACTTCGTCGGCGGAGTCAACTTGCACCGTCGGCTCGAATGGCGACGAAGTTGGAAACGACGCGCTGTTGCTTGCCCGGACCGGTCCCGAAGTCTCTCGAGAGCGTTGGTCTCCAGGTAAGAACTTCTTTTGCGACTGACCAAATTCACGCAAAACTGTTTCCACCTGGCGACGACCGTCCGCGGTGAGCCAGCCGTTGTCCGTGAGAACATCCGCCAAGGTCTTGTCGGCCTGCATTGACCAGCGCGACAACGCTTCCGTGAACTGGACGGCGTCGACCAGCCCCAGGCGAAAGGCCAGAATGGCAAAATGGAGATTGGGATCCGTGCGCATTCCCGACTCGATCAATTCTTTCGTCGCCTGTCTCTCCCCACTGATGGTGTCCCATGATAGCCGGGACGAACGCACGTTCCTAGCTGCGATGCGGTTCCACCTGGTATGGCGAGATGCGGCTCACGCGTCCCATGACCCAACGTTGTGCGAGTGGCTCGCTTGCATCGGCACAAGCGAGACTCTTGTGCTACGACAGGTTGCGGCGCAAGTCGGTTTCGCGAAAATCTGAATCACTCCACAACTCACAGGTGACCCTATGCAATACCGCAAACTCGGCCGCGCCGGCGTCAAAGTCTCTCCACTTTGTCTTGGAACGATGATGTTCGGCGGCCAAACCTCGGAAGCCGACTCGATCCAGATCATTCATGCAGCCCTGGAACGCGGCATCAATTTCGTCGACACAGCGGATATGTATAACCACGGACAATCGGAGATCGTCGTGGGAAAAGCCATCGCGGGACGCCGCGACCGCGTGATCCTGGCAACCAAAGGACGGCAGCCGATGGGAGACGGCCCGAACGACAGCGGCGCCAGCCGAGTTCACATGATGGCGGCTCTCCATGCCAGCCTCAAACGATTAAATACGGATTTCATCGACCTCTATTACACTCACACACCTGATTACGACACGCCGATCGAAGAGACGCTGCGCGCGATGGACGATATGGTGCGGACAGGCAAAGTCAGGTATATCGCCTGCTCAAATTTTCGAGCGTGGCGATTGTGCGAGGCACTTTGGACGAGTGACAAACTCAATCTAGAGCGATTCGCCTGCGTGCAGCCGCTGTACAACGTCGTCAACCGGGACATCGAAGTGGAATTGTTGCCGTTGTGCCAAGAGCATGGAGTCGGAGTCGTGAGCTACAGCCCCCTGGCCCGCGGCATCCTGACCGCCAAGTACCAGTCCGGCCAAGCTTTTCCGGAAGGGAGTCGCGCTGCCCGGTCCGATAAGCGGATGCACGAAGCGGAACTGCGCGACGCCAGCTTGGAGGTGGCTCAGCGACTTGCCATCCACTGCCAGGAGCGCGGTGTTTCTCCCTCACGTTTTGCGCTGGCATGGTGCCTCGCCAATCCCATCATCACATCGATCATTCTCGGCCCGCGCACCCAGGAACAGTTCGACGACAATAGCGCAAGCCTGGAAGTGACGATCACGGAGGAAGACGAACGCTTCGTCGATAGCCTGGTCCCACCCGGAGAACACAGCGGCAAAGGCTTCCAAGACCCACAGTATCCGATCCTGGGACGCCCCCGCCGCACATCAAATTGTTGATCGCTCGGTGAGCAGCTTTCGTAGCACACGCGTCTCGCTCGTGCCGATGCCAGCGACATGCGTGCATGACGTTTGATTGCGGGCGCAGATCGTGTGATGAATCGTCGAACTAGACTTTGTTTTAAAGGCACTGACGGTCTGTGTAGGATGGCCTTCCAAGGCCGTCCAGAGCCGGATTCGCGCAATTGGCGACGGCCTTGGAAGGCCATCGTACTAGTTTCAAAACAGTGCCTAGAGTCGCACCGACAACCCAGTCCCCGCGAAGAGATCGTCCGCCGAGGGATTCAAGCCGACACCAAGTCGCACGTCGAACTGGACATTATTGTTGAGCAGATACGTGACGCCAGTGTCAAAGTAGTTTTGTGGACGGCCACCGGATAAGCCGTCGAAGTACAATCCAAAGTACTCAAAATAGGCGTTCAGCGACTCCCGCAATTTAATCCCATGGGTCACCGAAGAGTGAAACACGTTGTGCCGGTCGGAGCTGACTCCCACGCCCAATGGCGGCAAAGCGATCGTCGTGAGTTGATGTGCGGTTGAATACCCCAGCGAACCCGCCAGAGATTTGTCGTTAGGCAGGTCCCATCCGTACAGATAGTTCATGCCGAATTCAGCGGTCCGGTTCGTGAATTCAGCGCCGCCAGTTGGTGTAGACATGTCGACGATCAACGCGGATTCTGGCACCCAGCCTGATTCACTGGTCAGCGCAATCTTCGTGCCCAGTACCAGGTCATCCGCGCCATCTGATCGTTCCAAAGAACCAGCAGTGGTCGAGTCCGACCAGAGATAATTCCAGACGAGACGCAACTCGACGTTGTCGGAAATACCGTAACGGAACAGCGTCTCTGGGGTACTATGCGATCGGGTGCGCGTTCCCGACTCATCGTCATAGGAGAAGGTGTAGCCGGTCTCGATCTGGAGGACACGACGACCGACGACCGAACTAGCCTCCGTAAAATCGGGACGATCGGTTGCGAGCGGTTCGTCGTACACGGACTCATCTTCCTGGGCGCGAATGACCCGTGCCCATTCGTCGACATCAGAATGGTCCGGTCGATCGCCGGTGGGGGTCTGCCAAGACCTGTTCCAGTCCTCTCCGGCAAGAAC
>CAZFLF010000260.1:0-8046 GCA_964519825.1 uncultured Pirellulaceae bacterium
TGCGACGGCTCGATGGTCCATCCTATAGGAGACATGGCTCGATGAAGTGGAACGTTTTACTCGGAACAGTCGTACTAGGCCTCGGCCTATGTACTCAGAGCTTCGGCTTCGAACTGCTCGACCGAATGCTCGGCGTGAATTGCGGCTGCAATAACGGCTGCGTCACGAAATGTGGTTGTGACAGCGGCTGTGGAGCCGCTGCACCCAAATGTGGTTGCGCCGCCGGATGTGCGGCGAAAGCAACTTGTGCGGCTCCGGCCGCGAAGTGCGGTGCAGACGTAGGATGTGCGGCTCCGGCTCCCAAATGCGGGTGCGCGGCTCCGGCTCCGAAGTGTGGTTGTGCGGCACCGGCCGCCACCTGTGGTGCTAATGCTGGCTGTGGTGCAAAGGCTGCTTGCGGCTGTGATGACGGCTGCGGCAACCGCTGCGGCAACCGCTGCGGCAATCGCTGCGGCAACGGCTGCGGCAAGTCCGCTTGCCGGTCATGCCGTCCGTGCTTGCTCGATCGCATCTTCTCCTGCAACAAGTGCTGCCACAACGGTTGCAAAACCGGCTGTGATAGTGGTTGCGGCGCGAAGGGCGGCTGTGCAGCACCTGCAGCCAAATGTGGCTGTGCGGCTCCCGCTGGCTGTGCAGCTCCGGTCGGCTGTGCGGCTCCCGCACCGAAGTGCGGTTGCGATGGCGGTCATGGTCATGCTCCGGTTCCAGCGGCTGAAGGCGACAAGAAGCCCATGCCACCGGCTCCCGTGGTTGACCCCTCCGCTTTCCTCCACACCCGTCGTCCAGTTGTCCAAGCCAGCAGCTTCGTCCGCTAAGCTTGGTCTGACTTAAGACAAGATCCTTCCGGCCCGTTCAGATCACAAGTCTGAACGGGCCATTTTTGTTTCTTGGCGAAAGACCGCTCACAAGTCCTGCAAGTTGCTATCGTATTGGGATGGGATTGATGGCACGGTTAAAATCGCGACGGTCGCCGCGGTGGCTGTGGAATGCCGCACGATGTTATCTCATTGTCCTGTTGCTCATGATGTTTTTTGAAAACCTGCTCATTTACCCCGCTCCGAAATATCCCGCGGGGGATTGGCAGACCGCTGAATTTGGCTGCGAGGAAGTCTTCTTCTCCTCGGCCGACGGAACCCAACTGCACGGTTGGTATTTTTCACATCCGAGTGCCCGCGGGCACCTGTTATTTTGCCATGGCAACGGCGAGCACCTCGGCTACTTGGGGCACGAGATGGCCCAACTTCGCGACGACCATCGTGTGAATGTCTTTGCCTTCGACTATCGCGGCTATGGTCGCAGTGCCGGCAGCCCCCAGGAGTCGGGTGTGGTTGCGGACGGCCAGGCGGCCCAGGAATGGCTCGCCCGGCGGGCCAGCGTACGGCCGGCCGACATCCTCCTCATGGGACGCTCGCTTGGCGGCGGTGTTGCCGTGGACCTCGCTACTCGGCACGGAGCCAAGGCGTTGATCCTGTTAAACTCCTTTTCGTCGATGCCCGACGTGGCCGCTCGACACTATCCGTGGCTTCCCGTGCATTGGGTGATGCGAAATCGTTACAACTCGCTGGACAAGATTCCGCGCTACGCCGGCCCACTGTTGCAGACTCACGGGACCGCGGACCAGATCGTGGCGTTCGATCTGGGCGAAAAACTGTTTGCGGCGGCAACCACTCGAGACAAAAAATTCATCCGAGTTCCGGGCGGCGACCACAACGATGCCCCAGGACACGAATTCGTGGTTGAGCTGGCGAAATTCATCGATCGGATTTGCCAACAGTCCGGCTGAGCAGAATCTCAGTACAAACTCGTTTCCCATGCTGCAAATCATCCCGAATCCGACTGGCCCCGGTTTCCGCTTGGAAGCGGCCGCGGAATTAACTTGCCCGCGCGCAGACGTGTTCGATTTTTTCTCGGATGCGTTCCAACTGGAAACACTCACCCCGCCGTGGATGCATTTTCACGTGATGACGCCAGCGCCGATCCGCCTCGAGGCCGGAACGCTGATCGATTACAAGCTGCGGATACACGGCTTTCCGCTGCGGTGGCGGAGCAAGATCAGCGTGTGGGAGCCGCCATACCGCTTCGTTGACGAACAGTTACTTGGCCCGTATCGACGCTGGCATCACGAGCATCTGTTTGAGGAGACACCCCGCGGCACGCTCGTCCGCGACGTTGTGCATTATGCGGTTCCCGGCGGGCGACTCGTGAACGCCTTACTCATCAAGCCAGATCTGACGAAGATCTTCGCGTTCCGAACCGCCAAGTTGCTGGAATTCTTTGGAACCGCGTAGCAATACGTTGATCATTGCGAAGGTGCGTACGTAAAATGACGAACACTTAGGTTCGCGAAGCGGGCTAACGCCAAATTCATATTGGTGGTCGCATGGCACGGCGAAAATTGCTGAAACCGAATGGAGTCTTGCGAGATGTCGACAATTCCCTTGGACCTTCCTGATGATCTTCAACAGTTTATTGAGGCGAAGGTACAGCGCGGGCAGTTTGCTAACGCGAACGAGTACATCGTGGCCCTAGTGGACGTCGCTCGCCACAAGCGATCGGAGATAGAGGCCGCACTGATCGAAGGCCTGCAGAGTGGTCCGGCCGAAGAATGGACGAGCCAAGAGTGAGCCAGCACTCTCGCGGCATTGAATTCCATCCGTGTGACTCGATCCGTGTGCGCAGTCTTTGGCACTGATTCCCTAGATCAACCCGCGCACACACGGCACTTTACCGTCTGATTCCGGTGCGAACCATGTCGCACCATGAAAACTCTTTCGGACCGCCGCGCCAAAGTTCGCGCCCTCCGCGACAAGGCCATTCAGCGAGCACGGGACGAGTGCAAGCGGACATTGGCCCGAATAGCCACGATGGAATTCAATCGCCGCACGATGCTCTCCACGTGCGTTGAATCGGTTATTCCCGACCACGAGTTTACAGTCGTCGACATTCTGGCGGCACTCGAATCTTTGGACCCGATCCGCGTGTGGCGTAGGCATGCCGTTAACAATCATCTTTCCAGAATGCTCGACCGTGGCCAGATTCGACGCACAAGGCGAAGTTGCGGTCGGGCTGATCCGGCAATCTACGCTCGTGTGGAAGTCGACGCTCCAAAGCGACCGTTTTTCAATATGTCGCTGGTCCACGCCATCGCAGCCGTCCGTGGAAATCGCACGCTGAACGCGACCGAGTTAACCGTCGCGATTATCGAAGCCGGCTACGAAACGCGGATGAGCCGGAGGACGCTAAGGGATGCGGTCGGCGCGGTGATGCGGAAAGTCGGCCGGTTTAGGAAGGACGCGGACCGCTGGACGAGGGCGTGAAAGCTGTCGTTCCCTCCGGTGTGGACATTTCGCGTCGGCTGGTGGCACCAAGTGTCTTTCTGGAATGGCAGATAATTCCGAAGTTTCGAGACATTTTTATCGAAAGACGATAATCCGCAAGTTATGCTTGAAAAAGGACTTATCGGATTTATCAAAAAGTGATACTTGCCGAAACACCGAACTTTGTTATTCTTGTCTCCCTCATCTGTTTGACCAGTTTGATTAAGCCGATACGTTGAATTATGTAAGTGTCATGCGCCGGGCAAGGATGCCACAAAGGAAGACGGCGTGATCATGCCCAAGGACAAAGGAAAAGCGTGGCCGCCGTAAATTGTTGGCGGCCTTTATTTTGCTAGCTATGGAATTATCCTTCGCCTTTTTGGCCCTTCACGCTGACTACACGGACGGTAAAGCGCTCTGGGTGGCTGGAGCGGACTTCGACAGGATGGCCGTTCTCGGTGTGCCGCCAGTAGCGCAATTCTCGTTGGTCGTAAAGTTTCGCGTTCCACCAGCGGATGCCATTACGCAACATGTCATGCGAATCGACATAACCGGTCCAAGTGGGGAACGAAAACCGCTGAATGAAAATGAGCCGATCCCCACAAAAGCTAATGAACAGTTTCCGAACAGAGACACGAGCTCGGTTGCAATATTGAGACTCGGACTGGGCTTCTCGACTGCCGGGGAATACGCGTTTCACATAATGCTTGACGAAAAAGAGATCAAGTCAATTCCTTTACTGATCGAGTTGCCGCAAGCACAAACTCCGAAGGAAGGAGACTAGAATTATGGTTCGAACACAGTCGGATACTACGTTTTTTCGTTTGGCGATAATCAGTGCGGGAGTTGCCATGTCGATGCCCTGCTACAGTCCTGCCGTTGAGCCGATAATTAGAGAGATTTTAGAGAATTCTCAAAACAGGAAGAAGGTTTCGCAGCCGACATTGCATGATATCAAAGCGGCGTGCTACGAAGAGTTCACAGATGACCAGATCAGCGATCTGCTGAGTCGTCAGCCAAACTCGGTACATTTAAGTATTGAATTGCCGGCGCGCTAGTTAATTTATGCAGCGAAATCTATGGCCTTCCGTTCAGAGCCATTTGACGCCACAAGACTGCCGTTACTTGTTAGCTTTGATTGCCGCAAAAACAGCTCTGATACGGATATCCACGGGAAGCTTGCAACGGATTGGATAAAGTGCGTTGATCCAAATGATTCTCCTCTAGGTCCGATTCCGGACCCACACAACGTCGGGCTTGTGACAGAAACATTTCTGTATTTCGACGATGATTTGCTTGTTGGCTTTGGTTCCGTAGGTACGACGACGCGGACGGTCAAAAGGGAGGTGCAGATATGGAGCATCATCCCGCACATTGGCGTTGATCACAGATTTTGCAAAAACTCGGTTGATTGGAAACAGCGGTATTCGGCCTTGATTATGGTTCATTTGATAGGTCATGCCCGAGCGTACAACACGCCTCGCCTTCTTTTGTATGTCCACATCAACAACCCAGCGGCGAGGAAACTCTATGATCGCCTAGCGTTCTCAGCGCTCGGTGGGCCGAACAAAAAGGACCTTCAGCCGATGTACATAGATATGCCACAACCGAACATTTGCGGCTCAATTGCTGCCTCTTGATCTATGGCACCTACGATTCGTTCAATTGGAATTGCCGCTCTCTTTTCTCTGGAGAGCGGCCCGCGTCTTGGCGATGCAGCAGCCTTATAAACTGCGCTAGGGAATCCGCGCGCGGATTGGGTTCGATTCCCCTTCTCTCCGCTATTGCTCAGCGGTAACTAGACCACGAATTGCCTCTGTAATCGCCTGGGAGCGATTCCAGCCGCGTTTCGTTGCGCATTCGTCTAGTTGCTCCACAAGCTCGCCCGGAACGCTGGCAGCCACGACGACCGTCTTGCCTTCCGGGTTGGTCGGTTTTCGTCCTGCGCCTTTACGTTTCCCACCATGAGGTTTTTTCTTCGCCACTTTTGAACATCCTTGAAAGATTTATAGTTAATCAAGTATTGACAACCGATGTTGAATCACTATAATCGAATCAAGTTGAGGAGACAAGGCCAACAAAAAACCCGCGAATGCTGATAACACTCGCGGGCCAATCACAACCGAGCTTTCGCCAGATTGCGACCTAAGCAACCCCATTCTAGCGAAAGCTTCCAGCAACGGGAAGTTTTCGATGATAGCTCTAGCATGCCAACACACTAACCGCGCAAAGTACGGCAAACGCAATGGCCAGCAGCGTTGGAAGTGCCGCGACTGTGGCGTGATGTTCACAAGCAACGAAGAGCGCCCGCTTGGCGATATGCGGGTCGAAATGAGCAAGGCCGTTCAAGTGCTCAGCATGTTGCTTGAAGGCATGTCCCTCCGCGCTTGCGAACGGCTCACCGGAATGACGCTCAAAACGATCTGCGACTTGATCGTCCACGTTGGCGAGAACTGCGACAGGTTCCTCGAATCGGCAGTGGTCAACGTCCCGGTGAAACTGGTTCAGCTTGATCAAATCTGGGACTTCGTGGGGTGCAAGAATCGCACGAAGGAACTGCGTGGCCGCACAGATGATTGTGGCGATGCGTGGACCTGGCTGGCCATCGACGCGGACAGCAAGCTAATTTTGTCGCATGCCGTTGGCCAACGTGATGAGTCCACTTGCTTGCGGTTCCTGCAACGGCTCAACGGTGCGACTCTGGGGCAATTCCAAGTCACGAGCGATGGACTTGGACTCTACACAAACAACGTCCCGTTTGAACTCGGCTCGCGGATCAGCTTCGCCCAGTTGATTAAGAACTACTCGGTAAGTCAGAGCGAAACGCGGTACAGTCCGGCCACGATAACCGGAATCGAGATCGTTCCACGATTCGGCAACCCGGACTTGGACGAAGTTTCAACGAGCTATTCGGAACGGCTGAACCTGTCGGTTCGGATGCACATCCGACAGTACACCCGATTGACCAACGCACACAGCAAGTCGAGTCGTCACCATGCCGCAATGACTTCGCTTTTCGCATGCTGGTACAACTTCTGCCGCAAGCCGGAAAGACGCCAGCGATGGCGAGCGGATTGACCGATCACGTTTGGTCGATCAAGGAACTGTTGCAGACGGCGAAGTAATGAGGGCGTTAGAATGGCGGGCATGAAATTCCGCCCTCGTTTCTCCATCCGCACGCTGGCCATCGTCGTGACGCTGGTCTGCTGTTACTTCGGGGCGTGGCGCCTTACGAACAACCACGCGGGCCCAAATGAAGTGCCGATGCCATTCGTGATTTGCGGAGAGGAATCAACCACACCGGCCGCACCAGGGTCACCTAAGAAGGTACTTCGGTGGCATTACTACTTCTGGTTTTTCGGTTACGTACGGAAGTTGCCGATTGTGTTGGAACCGTGAGACTGTCCGAACATCCGCTTGCAGAATCTGCGGATTTTCCCAAAGATTGTCGCGAGCATCGGTTAAGTGATTCATGGTTGATCAAGGGAATCAGTGCCAAGCCCTAGGGACGGGGATAAGGTGGCATCCTAGGGCGTAAAGCGCCCACCCGAAGGTGAAGTGTCTCTACTTCATATTCCAGCTGCTCAATGGTCCCGCGTGAAATGTGAACCTCTTCGCGCATTCGGGCCAACATTTGTAATTGCTCCCCCATCCTCGCAAAAACGCAATCGAGGTTGTGCGCATTCTCCACGGCGCACGAAACCTCGACACAGAATGAGAAAAAGTTAGCGACTGCCAATGTGGCGCATGTCCGGTGGCTGAGCTTGCGAAGCCCCAGATACCAGACGATCAATCCGGTCGGCCGTGATAGAGATGTCCGTCCTCGCCCCCCAGCAACAATTCGGGTCGGCCGTCACCATTCCAATCGACGACCGTTGAGCTAGGGGAATGACCGCTCGTGTCGCGAGCGAAGAGTGGCCCCATGTCTTGAAAGTAAAATCGCCCCTCGCGCGCGTCGACTTGGCGAAACCATGTCGCATTGGTCGAATCCGCCAGGAAATCCAGCCGGCCATCTCCATCCCAATCCGTCACACAGAGTTTCCGGCGTCCGCTCTTGCCGGCTCGCCCGCTATTCCATTGCAAAAGTTGTCCCGCTTTATCGCAGAAGATGCGCTGTCCAGGTTGCAGCACCAGCCGCTCACCTAGCTTGCGGCGTTCAAACAGCGCCAGGAATCCCTCATGATCGAGCATCACGAGATCCGCCAGGCCGTCTCGATTCCAATCCACGAGCAGCGGTGTGGTCCGCCACTGTGTGACCAATTCACGACCCTGCGGGTTCCACCAGTTCCAGGCTGGCTTTGGCGCGGCACCAGACCATTCGACTTCGATTGGCTGCGCTGCGGCGAGTTGCGGTTGCTTGCGACTTCCGACGTTGCGATACCACACAATCTTGCCCCAAATCGAATTCGCCACAATGTCGGGCAGGCCGTCCAGGTCCCAGTCGCCGGCGGTCAGTACTGTGTATCCCCACTTCGCTTCACACGGTCCCTGGATCGATCCGCTCGGACCCGCTTGAATGCGAATGATCTCGCCGCCGGCGGTAAGCAAACGTGGGGCGGCGAGCTTTGGTGCCGCTACGCTGGGGCCACTCAGATTCTCGATCCATCCGATGTAGCCCGCCGTGTTACCGCACAGGATGTCCTGATCGCCGTCACCATCCCAATCGAATCCGCACGGGGTTGCCAGTGCGCCAAACTTCACGTCTTTGGCTTCCTGTTGGAAGTACCTT
>CAZFLF010000261.1:0-8038 GCA_964519825.1 uncultured Pirellulaceae bacterium
GGTTGACATTGACCACCTCCGCGAATCGCTCGAATTGCACAATGCCGGGTGCAGCCAGTGAACCTTCGGAAGAATGAATTGGCTCCGACTTTTCTGACCTCGGACCTCCAACCTCGGACTTCCGCTCAGCATCCACTAACCGCGCACGGACCCGACCGCCGGCCGTCAGACCAACTTGATAACCAAGTAACTGATGCACGATCGGCAGGAACAGGCGCGTGCCAGACCAATTGGTCCAGTCGCGTCCGCACGATGTGGCGACCCAGAGGATTGTCCCCTTTCCCAGCTGCCGTTCGAGCACAGCCGGATCGCCGCTCCGAAACTCGGCCAGTACGTTGGCATCCGACGCTGGAGCAATCTTTGTGTACGCCGCGAAGATGAGTTGTCGCAGGTCGCCATGTTGCGGATCGCTGAGTTCTTGGAACACCAAATGTTTCTCGTCCCACTGTCCCAATCGCCAAGGCAGGTCGCGCGTAATTTGAATTTCGCGAATCCGTCCAACGGTAAGGCCGGCGTCGTGCAGCGTCGTACAGTTCTTGTCCGAGATCTGATCCCCCGTGAAGACGAGCAAACCGCCCCCCGATTGGACAAAGGTCGCGAATTTTGCCGCGTCTTCCCGCGAGACATTCGGCACGTTGGCGAGCACCAGCGCGTCATAGGTAGATAGGTCCGGCAAACTAGCGCCGCCCGCATAAGCCCGCACTTCCGGCGCGAACGGACTATCCGCAAATGATTCATCCGGACCTGCCAGCCGCAATGCGGCTTCCAGAAAATAGGTCTCACTGAGCAGCGGGTTGTCCGTTTCTTCTTCGGTGACCACCAGCACGCGATAAGCCGGTGCGGAAGCGATGGCAAAATACCGCCGATTGTCGAACGCCAAGTCGTCGTCGTATTCGATCGTGATGCGTCCCAGCCATAGACCTTCAGTCAGTGGCGGCAGCTCAAAGTCCAGGGTTACTGTCGCTCCCGGGACAAACTTGACCCGTTCTCGCTTGGTAATCCGCGCCGACAACTTCGTAAAGTCAGAAGTCAACGCGGACGAGGTCCGAGCGTCAGCTGGGAGAGCCTTTGAAGTTGACGCCTGAATTCGATCGCTGGGACTTCGGCCAATCTCCAGCACCACGGAAACTTCGTCGAGTGTGAACGCGCCACTATGGACCACGGAAGCCTGCACTTTCGCACTGTCACCCGGACGAATCCACGTTCGCGGCGTTCGCACTTCGGTGACTGCGACGTTATTCACGATGGGCCGGCCAAGATCGTGCAGATGCACTTGCACGTCGCCGGGCAGTGGATCGACCTCGGTCCAATCCAACCCAGATTGCTGCAGGTCGGTCCACAGATGCAACTGTTTAGATCCTGAGGGAGAATTGATGAGTATGTCTCGAGCCCAGGCGAATGCGACGCCGTAGTTCGTTGCCCCAAACAGCACTGGCTCAGATGCAAGCTCAGTCAGAAGTTGGTGCGGTACCTTTTCTGTGGCCGAGTTCCGAGACGCGACCACTGGACGAACCGCATGGTCGAATAGCGCGATTTCCACATGCGAGTCCTGATTCGCATTCTGCACGAGTTGCTTCGCTTCCGCGACGGCCTGATCGAAGAGACGCCCGTTGTCTCCTTTCAACTGCATCGTGGCGGACTGATCGAGCAGAATTACCAGCAATTCCTTGTCACCACTTGTCGCGGCTGCGGTGAAATACGGCCTGGCGAACAACACCACCAGCAAGGCCACAAATGCCATTCGCATCGCTAGTAAAAACCAGCGCATCACCTTCCGTCGGCGGGCGTTCTCCTCCAGCACGATACGCAAAAACCGAATCGTTCCTAACTCCACGCGTTTCGTCCGCAGGCGGAAAAACAAGTGAATCAGGACCGGAACCGCCAGAGCTGCCAGACCAGCAAGAAACCAAGTTTGCAGGAATGCGGGCATGGGGGCAGAGGTTAGAGGTTAGAGGTCAGACGGCAGAGGTCAGACGGCAGAATTCATTGGTCATTGGTCATTGGGATTTGGTCATTTGGACTGGGTCATGCACACTCAGGACATTTCCTCACACTTTGCTTCGTTTAACGAGGTAGTCCAGCAACGCCTGATCCATCGGGTCGTCGGTCGTGACCTCAATGCGATCGACGCCTCGGTTGAGGCATTCGCGCTCCAAGTCGTCTCGCCATTGGTTCACGGCGGTTAGGTACTTTTCGCGTACGCCTTCGGCGTGCGTGGTGATCTCGCCGCGCGTTTCCAGATCCGTGAAGCAAATATTTCCCTCAAGCGGTAAGTGTCTCTCCCACGGATCCCAGATTTGGAACGCCAGCAACTCGTGCCGACGAAACTTCAATTGATCCAGACCGCGCATGATTGCGCCAATGTCATCAAAAAAGTCGCTCACAATGACCACCATCCCGCGATGCCGACAGAGCTCGGCGGCTTGATGCAGGGCTCGAGCCACATCCGATTTCGGCCGTGCTTTCGTCGTGGCAATCGCTTGCAAGATTTCGTCCAACTGATGCGGCTTCGCCCGCGGGTCCAGGTGAGCAACCACCTCGTCCGCGTACAGCGTCAGTCCAACCGCATCATGTTGTTTGAGCGCCAAATGCGCCAGCGCGGCGGCCAACGTCGTGGCGTACGACAACTTGCTGATTCCTCCATTCGCACATTCCATCGATCCGCTGATATCCACCAGCAGATACAAGTTCATGTTCGTCTCAGCGTCGAATTCTTTGACATACAACCGCTTTTGCCGGGCGAATATCTTCCAGTTCACGTTCCGCAGGTCGTCACCCTGCACATACTCGCGATGGGACGCAAACTCGACGCTATACCCGACAAACGGACTGCGATGCAGGCCATGCAAGAATCCCTCGACGATACCCCGCGCCCGTAGCTCAAGGTTATCCAGCCGAGAGAAAAAGGCGGGATCGGTCAAGATTTGAGAGTCCATCGCATGCATAAGCTTGTGTTTAGATTCCTGCCTGTTGGCCGCAGCTGCGACGGTGCTCAACAATCCGGTGATTCGGTTCGGCTCCTGTTCGCTACTTCGACTCCGTTCCGACGGCCTCCAGTAATCGATTGACCAATATGTCGGCATCCACATTGTCGGCCCGAGCGTGAAAATTCAGCACGAGACGATGACGCAGCACGGCATGGGCGACAGCCTTAATGTCGTCAAAATCAACGTGGTACCTGCCGGCCAAGATGGCTCGGGCTTTGGACCCAAGCACCAAATATTGCGACGCCCGCGGGCTCGCGCCATACGAAATATATTTGTGAATCGACTCCAGCGTCTTGGCCGGCAAGTCTTTGCCACCATGACCAGGACGCGTCGCTGCCACAAAGCGCGCGGCGTACCTGACGACGCTATCCGCAATCGGCACGCCACGGACGAGATCCTGCAGTCGCAATACCTCCTCGGCCTGTAACACCGGATTGGCATGAGCCGTCACCGTGCTGGTCGTCCCTTTGATAATCTGCACTTCTTCGTCGACCGTCGGGTATTTCACTTTCAAACTAAACATGAACCGGTCGAGTTGCGCTTCGGGGAGCGGGTAAGTCCCTTCCATCTCGATCGGATTCTGGGTCGCGACCACGAAGAATGGCGGCCGGAGCTTGTAGGTTTCGCGGCCGACGGAGATTTCGCCCTCCTGCATGGCCTGCAAAAGCGCGGCCTGGGTTTTGGGCGGCGTTCGATTGATCTCGTCAGCCAACAAAAAGTTCGTGAACACCGGTCCACGCATGAATGAAATGGTGTGCTTGCCGGTCGCTTGATCCTCATCCATCACGTCGGTCCCGGTGATGTCAGCCGGCATCAAGTCGGGAGTGAACTGAATGCGGCGGAAGTCCATCTCCAGCGTCTTGGACAACGTCCGAGCCATCAGGGTCTTGGCCAACCCCGGCACTCCATGCAACAGAATGTGCCCGCGGCACAACATTCCGATCAGCAAGGCATCGATGATCTCCTCCTGACCCACGACCACCTTGGCGATTTCATGCTTAATCTTCGCACGGGCGTCTCGCAATCGTGCCACGGCAGCGGCGTCGTCAGGTTGGTTGTTCGGCATGGAAGAGAGGTCAGAGGTCAGAGGTCAGGAAATGCGGGTGGATCCTTGGTCATTGGTCATTAGGGCTTGGTCATTCGTTAGTCCTTCGTCCTTAGTCCTTAGTCATTTGTATTCGTTAGCCCTCTCGTTGCCGCCGTCTCTCCGACCTCTGACCCCTGACCTCTGACCACTTCTTCGGCTTCCTTAGGGTCGATTAGGTCGTCGGCGTCGACATCGAGCCGTTCGAAGTCGTCGCGGGGCCCCAAGAATTCTCGAAAGGTAATATCGCCATCGTTATTACGGTCCCAACGCTGAAACCAAATGGGACCAACCGCACGAGGCTTCGCAGTAGCGACCACGGTTTGCGGCTGCTGCGGGTTCGCGGGACGGTCCGGTGTGCCAAACGGATTGAAGATGCCGCGTTCGAATTCGATCCGGTATCGCCGCGCCGGCTCTTTCTCGCCCAACCCCGGTTCCTCGTTCGTTTGCATCTTGACAAGCGTCTTGTCGGCATAGCGCATCTCTCGCATCGAGACGCGACGATCTCCGTTGGCATCCAGGGCCGCGAAGAATCCAGCGCCGTCGTCGAAAGCCCGAACATGGCACGTCGTCGCCACGGGCTCGCCACGCGAACGAATGAACTCGTTCATCTCTTCGCCGAAGATCTTGCCGTCACCGTCTGCATCGACCTGATCGAACAAGCCCCGGCCGAACCGTTCGCGCGCCGCCGATTCGTCGCGGTCCAGGTAGCCATTCTTATCGACGTCGAGCTCATTAAATGTTCGCACGGCGATGGCTATCGATGCTTCAAACGGATCGACTTCGCGTGTGGAAAAAGAAATGACGGCCGCCGGCAGCTTGACCGTTGCCAGATCCGGATACTGATCGCCGTCGATGCGACTGCCACTGGCTCGGAGAACACGCAGCATCCGCTCGCCAGTGGTTCGGATGACATCGATCTCCAGTTCGATATCCACCGGCGATTCCTGCAATCGAGTAAGCTCTCGTAGATTGAGTTGGCCATTGCCGTCGGTGTCACACGGTGCGAGCTTTTCGCGCGGCCAGCCCAATTCCTCAGCCGACAAGGCGCGGTTCCGATCCTGGTCGTACTTTTTCAACAGCTGCGCCGGTAACAACGTTTGACGCGTGTCGCGGATGAGATCCGCGACCGTATTTGTCGGTGGCGCCGGCCGGTTCAACATCGTGACAACCGGATCGATTGTGAGGAGCTGAGGAGGAGCGAATTCTTCGAGCGTTACACATTCGTCGTCATCGGAGTCTTTCACCAGCAGACGGTCGACCGCATCAAACATCTCGGCTTCGTTGAGGACATGGTTGCCATCGGCGTCGAGCATCTTAAAAACCTCGCTGTCGGTTTCGGATGCGTCGCTATTCTGCCGGTAGACGACCGTTTCTCCGCCGAAGCGTTCGATGCGTTGTTCGACATCCCGTCGCGAAACCGTTCTGTCAGCCCCCAGGGTTTGGAGAAACTGTTCAGCTGCCGGTCGTTGTTTCTCGCGAAAAAGTGGCGACCGCTGAGCCTCGTCGCGCGTCAATTTTCCGTCGCCATCGGCATCGAGCGTTTTCCACAATCGATCGATCGTGTTTTGTCGCGCTTCGGACGGAGATCGCTTGCCAACCGACACATGAATTCGCATGTGCAGCGGACCGCTATCCAGCATCAGCAGGACGTCGCGAGCTTCACCCGCGGTCCGCGTTGCCTCCGCGGAGTGAAGGGGGGAGAGCAGAAGGCCCCCGGTTACGAGGACCGCGAGACAGAGCGACAGAGAGACGGAAGGACGGAGGGACGGAGAGAAAGAGGGACGGAGGGAGAAAGGGACAGACATCAAACGGACAAAAGTCCGTCGAGGCAAGACGCGATTCAGCCTTCGAAATAACTGACACTCGGTAGGCATTGTTACCACATGTACGAGCCGAACCACCGCTCGAAACCAACTCGTCATACTGACCTCAGTCTCGCAGTCCCTCTATCTCTCCGTCTCTCCGTCCCCTCATCCCCTCACCGCTACGCCTTCTTCACCGGTGGGTTAACAATCTCCTCGATGACTTTTCCGCCGCGATCGACCAACGGAATGGGTCGTCCTTCCGGCGAGATATTCTCCGTCTCGGGATCGATGCCGATCCCTGCGCACAACGTCGCGTAATAGTCCGCAATCTTGACCGGGCGTGATGCCACTTCAGTACCCGCTTTGCCGGTATCGCCGACGACCTGCCCTCCTTTAACCCCGCCGCCACCGAGCACGGCGGACCACGCTTTTGGGAAGTGATCGCGGCCATTCGTCGGATTGATCTTGGGAGTGCGGCCGAATTCGCCCATCCACACGACGAGCGTTGAGTCCAGCAAACGCCGCTCGCGCAGGTCGTCAATCAACGTCGACCAGGCGGGATCGAGGGTGTCGCACAAGCGTTTGACCGCCGCAAAGTTGTCGGAATGCGTGTCCCAACCTTCGAGCGTTACTTCGACGAACGCGACACCCCGCTCGATCAATCGCCTCGCGAGCAAACACCCCTGGCCAAATCGACTGCGACCGTATTTATCCCGGAGTGCGGCCGGTTCTTCGTCGAGCCTAAACGCTCCTTTGGCATTCGATTCGATGATGCGCCGCGCACGATCGAAGTTTGCTTGGTGAGTACTTGTGGAGGGGCTTTTCGCGCGTTTCGAGAAGTCGTCTTGCAGGAACTTCGAGATCTCAAATCGCCTGTCCAACGAACCCTTGCTGATTCCGGCCGGTGGACGGAGGTTTTCCACCGTAAGGTTGGCTCTTGCTTCCGGATCGTTGCTTTCTCCGGAAACAATCAATGGAGCGTAATTGGGGCCAAGAAAGCCTGGCCCCGCGGCATCGCCCAACTGAAACGGCGAAATACTCACGTAGTGCGGCAGCTCGTTCGCGGCATCTCCCAACTCTTTTGCGAAGAGCGACCCGACGCTGGGGTAATTCACCCCCTCTTGCCCCGGCCGATGCCCCGTGAGCATCAATCGAGTCGCTCGATCATGGTCCCCCTCCGGGGTCGTCAGACTGCGAATAATGGCCAGATCTTTCATCCGCTGCGCCACGCCCGGCAAATTCTGGCTAATGTGAATTCCTGGCACCGCCGTCTCGATCGTCTTCGAGGGTCCGCCATTGGCATGTCCCGGCTTGAGGTCAAATGTGTCGGTCTGCGACGGTCCACCCGCCATCCACAGTAGAATGCACGCCTTGTGATTTCCCTCCGCCGCCGCCGCGGCTCGAGCCAGTCGAGGCAACCAGCCAGAGAATGAGACTCCGCAGGCACTCGCCAACGACAGCCGGAGTAAATCACGACGCGTGAAGTCATGGCAGGTTGAGGAGAGCATGTGGAAGACTCCATGGGAGAGGTTAGAGGTCAGAGGTTAGAGGTCAGAGGTTAGAGGTCAGAGGTTTTGGTCATTGGTCATTGGGGCTTGGTCATTTCGGTTTGGATCTTCGTCCGACCTCTGCTCTCTGACCTCTGACCTCTGACCTCTGCTCACTATCGTTCTAAAACAAATTCCGGGCTATTCAGCAGTCCCCAGAAGATCTCGGCGAACGCATGATTCTGACCGTCGCCGTTGGTTTGCGCGCGAACGTGCTTCAACAGGAATTGCTGTTCTTCCGGACGAGGTGCCCGGCTGAACGTCGCTAGATACAGAGTCGTTAGTTTTTGTTCGGTGTTGAGAAACGGGGCATCCAGCACGCCTCGTAGCGTCCGGCTCTGATCCAGATTGGTGGCTTCGGCGGTGAGCCGGCCATTCATCAGCATCAACGCCTGGGGAATTCCCGCTCGGAACTCATCCGGGTTACTCGAAGCGGCCTCGTTCATGCGCGCGATCAACTGATCTCGCAAGCCGTTGAATCGGGCGCTGCCATCCGCGCGAGCCACTGGCAGGAGGAGCGCTTGTTCCATCGAATTGAAAACCTGCTCTGGCGTGAGCGTCTTTACGACCCGCAAACCGGGTGACGGCTCACCGTCCGCGTTTTCGACCATG
>CAZFLF010000262.1:0-8034 GCA_964519825.1 uncultured Pirellulaceae bacterium
GCGCGGCTTCCCGAGCAGCCTGAACGGCTGGCAACAACAACGCGACGAGAATCCCTATGATGGCGATGACAACCAACAGTTCAACGAGCGTGAACCCAGGCTTTTTCTGGCGTTCCATATTCCTTTTCCTCCAAAAAAACCAAACAACAAAATGAAAGAGAACACTTTTTTCCAAACCGGAAACGTTAGTCACCTTAGAATAAATTGCTAAGCGTTTAGGTATTGCCACTCGCAATTTACAAAGATTTATGTCGCGAGACACTTGCCGTGCTGTGGTTCGCTGGATGGACAGGCACTGGCATTCCAATTTCCAGAACACTTCCCCGGACGCGGAATACATCGATTCGGCGCCGCAAAGAGATTTAAGAGACAACAGCCAGCATCTTTGATCCCCGAAGAGATGTCAATAAATCGTTGAACCATTGGCAATTCGGCGAGCGCGATTTGCTATCAGGTCATTGCATCCAACTCTGTTTGTAACTTGAGCCAGCATTCCTCGGCGGCGGAAAGTTGTGTGCCGAGGGCCGACACTTCGTTGTGGAGGCGCAGGGCTTCGGTGGGGTCGGTGGACTGCATGAGTTGCCCGTTGACCTGACGCTTTTCGCTGTCGAGTCGGGAAATTGTCCGTTCCACATTCGACATTTCCTTGCGCACTTCGCGTTCGGTACGTCGAGCCAGTTGTGGGGTGCTCTTAGTCGCCTTGTTGATGTTTGAAGGAACCTTGGACAGTTGCGTTGCCAGTTCACGTTCTCCGTCTTCAATCTCCTTGTTCACCATGTACAGATACGCTGCATAGTCGCCGCGATAGTTGGTAACGCGACCGTCGCGGACTTCGATGATGCAGGTCGCCACGCGTTTCATGAAATGGCGATCGTGGCTCGTGAAGATTACCGTCCCCTTATAGTCGAGCAACGCTTCGGCCAGAGCTTCCACCGTGTCGACGTCCAGATGGTTGCCCGGCTCGTCGAGAACCAGCACGTTATACGAACCCAACAGCAGCCCAGCCAAGCAGAGCCGCGCCCGTTCGCCACCGGAAAGTACCGAGATCTTTTTCTTGACTTCGTCGCCGCGGAACAACAGCGCGCCGGCTAGATCGAGAATCGCTTGCGTCTTCGTGCCGGCCGTGGCGTGGTATTCGAGATACTCCAGCACCGTTTGGCGCTCAGGAAGGCTCGTGTAGACGTGCTGGGCGTAGATGCCGATCTGGCAACCGTGCCCCCAGCGGGCCTCACCTTTCACTGGCGTCAGGGAATCGACCACTGTGCGCAGGAACGTTGTCTTGCCCTGGCCGTTGTCGCCGACGATGGCGGCGCGTGAACCATGGTCGATCTCCACATCGATGCCGCAGGCGATTTCCCGCTCGGGATAACCAATCGCCAGGTCTCGGCAGCGGAGGACGGGACCTTTGCGAGGCTCGACAAGCGGCGCACGAATGTTGGCAATCGGTCCGTCGTCGGCGATTTCGACGACCTCCAAACGCTCCAGCATTTTGCTCTTCGAACGGGCGCGCGTGGCGGTCGAGGCTCGAGCTTTGTTCTTGGCAATAAACTCCTCGAGCTGCCTTCGCTTCGACATCACGGCGGCGTTCGTCCGCACGAGATGTTCGCGTTGCTCCGCCTGGAATTCCAGAAACGCGTCGATTTTACCCGGGAACATGGTGAGTTTGCCACGCGATAGATCGAGCGTGTGGCTGCAAGTGGCGGCGAGAAACGCCCGGTCGTGCGACACGATCAAGCACGCTTCTTGGTAATTCCGTAGGAAATGTTCCAGGAGAATTTGCGTGCGTAAGTCGAGGAAGTTCGTCGGCTCGTCGAGCAGCAGCAGATTCGGGTCGTGCAGCAGCAGCGCAGCCAGCTTCAAGCGCGTCTGCCAACCGCCGGACAGTTTGGAGACCGGCCCGTCGAGATAGGCCCCTTTCAACTCGAACTGGCCGGCCACTTCGCCACATTTCCAGTCGGGTTGACCGCTGTCGCGAATTAAGAACTCGAGCGCCGTTTCGTGAGCTAGAAACGGATCGTGCTGCCGCAGGTATCCGAGCCGCAGTTTGGGGTGTCGAATCACCTCGCCCCGATCGAGATCTTCGTCGCCGAGCAGCACGCGCAGCAACGTACTTTTGCCGGCCCCATTGCGGCCGACGAAGCCTACCTTCACGTTGTCAATCAACGTCGCCTCTGCGCCGTCGAGCAGGACCTGATCGCCATATCGCTTACAGGCATTCTTGATTTGTAACATCACCGCCATGCTGATCTTTGCTCCGTGAAGCCGCGGACAGGAAAATGATGGACAGGAAAATGGAAGCAATCTTCCTGTCCTTCATTTTCCTGTTGCACTCTTATTTATTCCGCCACAGGTAAAACTCTCGCGACGAATCGTAGGGAGAAATCGATTGTTGGTAAAGGCAAGGCTAATGCCACAACGGTGGCTAGTGGCTGACCTTGCGAAGCTCTAGACTCGCACTGGAGTTGTTACATTGTTACCCGCGAGGGGGCGCTGCGGGCTGGCGTTGTCGACTGCGGAGTGCCATTCGTGAAAGAACCGATCATCAGTGTCTCCGGATTGCGCGGCGTGATTGGCGAAAGCCTGTCCCCGGAACTGGCCGCCCGTTTCGCTTGTGCGTTTGCGGCCGGACTGCCGGCAGGGTCGCTCGTCATCTCTCGCGACGGCCGAAACACTGGACGAATGCTCGCCGATGCCGTGCGAGCCGGCTTGTGCGCCGTTGGCCGGAACGTAGTCGATGCGGATATCGCTGCCACACCCACAACCGGCGTATTGGTGAGAAACTTGGGCGCCGCCGGCGGGATTCAAATCTCCGCCAGCCACAATCCACTCCCGTATAACGGGCTAAAACTGTTTAACGCTCATGGGCATGTCATCAACGCCAAGGAAGGCCAGCAGGTCATCGACCGCTACCGAAACGGCAACATTGACTGGGTCTCGTATGATCGGATCGGCGACGTCCGGACGGTGGCGGACACAACTTCGGTTCACTTAGCGTCGGTCCTGGCGACGGTCGACGTACCGCGAATTCGGCAGCGGCGATTTCGCGTCCTGCTGGATTCCAATTGCGGTGCGGGCAGCCTGCTCGGTCACCGGCTACTCGAATCGCTGGGTTGCGAAATGCGGATCCTCGGCGACGTAGCTAATGGCCGGTTTATGCATCCGCCCGAACCCACTGCGGAAAACCTCGCGGACGTGCGACAGTACGTCACGGAGTTCCGCGCCGACATCGGCTTCTGCCAAGACCCAGATGCGGATCGACTGGCCGTGATTGACGAGACTGGACGCTATATCGGTGAGGAATACACTCTCGCCCTGTGCCTCGACCACGTGTTGCGGCAACGAAAGGGGCCGGTCGTAACCAATTGTGCCACGAGCCGCATGGCCGCCGATATTGCCGAAAATTACGGGGTGAAACTCACCCGGAGCGCGGTCGGAGAGGCGAACGTCGTCGAAGCCATGAAACAGTGCGACGCGGCTTTCGGCGGCGAAGGAAATGGCGGGCCGATCGATCCTCGCGTCGGATTCGTGCGAGACAGTTTTGTGGGTATGGCCCAGATCCTCGATTCGCTCGCCGCGCGGCCCGGGACGATCGGCCAGTTTGCTGCCGCGCTGCCGCAGTACGCCATTCAGAAGGACAAGACAACACTCGCCGCGGAAAAAGTTGAGCCCGCACTCGACGCATTGCGGAATCATTTTGCCAATGCCACCGTGAGCCGCCTGGACGGCCTGCGGCTCGACTGGCCCGATCGCTGGTTGCTGGTCCGGGCGAGCAATACTGAGCCGATCGTGCGAATCATCGCCGAAGCGCCGACCGAACAAGCCGCGCGTCAGCTCTGCGCAGACGCTGCGCGGATCGTCGGAGCCGTTTGACAACTACTCGTCGTTGGCCTTGAGCCACGGCGTGAGGTCCGGTGTGTACGGACAGAGTTCTTCATTGCGGAAGTAGAGTCCGATTTCCCGTTTCGCCGCGTCGGGGCCGTCCGATGCGTGGACGAGATTCATTTGCCGGCTGGCGCTGAAGTCGCCCCGAATCGTTCCCGCCGTCGCCTTCAGCCCACTCGTGGCCCCCAGCATCTCGCGGACGACCCGGATCACCTCCAGCCCTTCCACAACCATCGCCAGTACCGGCGCCCCGGTGATGAACTGCTCCAATCCCGGATAGAACGGCTTATTCACGTGTTCGGCGTAATGCCGCTTGGCCAAATCCGGCGTCACCCGCATCAACTTCATGGCGACAAGGTTTAGTCCTTTGTCCTCGAAGCGGGAAATGATCCGGCCCATCAGGCGTCGTTGGACGCAGTCCGGTTTCAGCAGCACTAGCGTTCGTTCCATGCCGGCACTCCAGTTATGTGGGTGAAGAACGGGGGATTGTAGTCCAAGCGATCTGGCTGCTCAACGCGACAAAAAGTGGTCGCTGGATGCCAGGTTGAGCTAAGCCAATCGTTCCGCTAGCCGCCCCACCGCTGCCGCCAATCGGTCGCCAAAGCCGACGATTTCCATGCGGCGGTTGTCGGCGTCGTCGATCTCGATGTGCACTTCCAATCGTTCCGTCGGAAGGCACTCGATCACGCGATCCGCCCACTCGATGAGAGTCAAACCGGAAGACTGAAAGAACTCTTCGGGGCCGAGTTGCAGGAATTCGTGGGCGTCGTGTAATCGGTAGGCATCGAGATGGTAAATCGTTCGCGTACCGGAATACTCCTGGCACAACACAAAGGTCGGGCTGACCACGATCTCGCGTGGCACGCCACAGGCCGCGGCAATGGCCTGAACCAAACGCGTTTTCCCAGCGCCGAGCGTCCCGCACAACGCAACGGTCGTCCCGTCCGGCAACTCTTCCGCCAGTGCGCGGCCCAAGCGATCGGTGTCGGCCAAACTGCGAGCGAGAAACTGGCAACGGTTCATGTCAGGCGATGCTCATAGCCGCGAGGCGTCAGCGGACAGCGGTGGCCGTCGCGAAGAATACTCCACAGGCCCCGCTGCGGTACAAATTGTCCGATGCGGTGGACCGTCACCGACAATGGCTGGGACTGGACAATCCGTTCCGCTTCATCGGGCGCGGCAGCCAAGATCAGTTCAAAATCTTCGCCATCGCCCAGCGCATGGTCAAGGGGCGAGATGCCGTCGGCCAATTGCTGGGACAGCTTCATCGCATCGGGCGAAACCGGTATTGCCGACAGATCGAGTTCCGCTCCGCACCCGCTTTCCTCAGCCAGTCGCGCCACATCGAGTGACAATCCGTCGCTGACGTCAATGCCAGCCCGCAGCTCAAATTGCTCGTGCAACAGCCGACTTTCCCGTACGCGGGGGGTGAAATCGAAATGGCGGCCGAGAATGCTGCCGCCGAAGGATCCCGTGACCAAGATGGCGTCGCCGGGCCTCGCTCCGCTCCGTAATAGGGGACCCCGCCCGGCGACCGCACCGATCGCCGTGACGTTGATCACCAGCGGCCCGTCCCAGCTGTTGGTGTCGCCGCCAGCCAGTGCGATCTCGAATTCCTCGGCAATCGCCAGGAGTCCCGCATACAACTGCTTGGCCAGTTCCAGTCCCCCTTTTCGTGGCAACGCCACGGAGACAAACGCCGCAACGGGCCGCGCTGCCATCGCCGCCAAATCGCTGAGATTGACCGCCAATGCCTTGCGGCCGACGCGACGCGGCTCGCAGCGAGCCAACTCAAAGTCCACACCGTCCATCAGCATGTCCGTCGTAACGACGATCCGCCCATTGGGGTCGGTCCGCACCACTGCCGCGTCGTCGCCAATGCCGACCGCGACGTCCGCGGACGGACGCACGTGCTGACGCAGCCAACTGACGAACTCCTGCTCCATAGAATCATTTCACCCGCATCGCGTCTTGACAATCAGCGCATGAGTTCGCCTTACACTTGCTTTAACGCATCGTTGATCGGTGCCATGTACAGTTGGAAGACTTGAAAGATCATGACGATCATAAAGATCCCGACGAGCAGGAAGACGCCGAGGCCGCACGCCACCGATAATCCCCGATACCACATCTTGGCCCGTTCGTCGTAGTCGCGCGACAGAATTTGCAGTGTCTCGCTGACCCGCCCCGACAATTCACCGGTCTGGATCGTGTCGAGAAAATCGTCGGGATATCGCCCCGTGGAGCGAAACGCGTCGTGCATCTCGCCTCCGCGGCGAATCGTCAAGCGCATTTGCTCGATCATATCGGTGTAATACGAATTCTGTGTGCTCCGCGCCGCCAATTCGATCGATTTGTCGGGGGGCAGATCAGAATCGGTCGCCATGGACAGTGCCCAGGTCAGGCGCGCCATCGAAATCGTTCTGAGCCCTTTCCCGACGCCAGGGACGTGCAGCAACACCCGGAATAACGGCCCCGGATCCAACCAGCCCTTTTGAATCGCCACGAAGGGGATCACGATTGTCGCCGCGACCGCAGCCACACACGTAAACCAGATCATGGTTCCCGCCGCGCCGTGTAGGCCGAAAATGCCCATTGGCTTGCCATCGTATTCGCTGCCGATCGCTCCCAGAATCCAAATCAGAAATCCGACGACGAGCACACCCATTGTCAGCTCGAACATTGGCCACGCGATGCCGGCGATGAAGTTGCGCCGCAACACCAACACCTGTTCGTAGTGTTCCGCCAGACGTTGAAAAACCCGCTCCAATCGGCCAGTGCGTTCGCCAACCTCGACCATTTCGCAAAACAGCGGCGGGAAAAAACCATTCGAGTCTTTGAACGACGACGCCAGGCTGTCGCCATTCGCAATATGCTGTCGAATTTTTTCCATATGGACTCGCGAGCTGAGGGAGCCGCGTTGACATTCGTTGTCCCATACCCGGCGCACATCTATCCCGGCATGCAGCCCGGTTCCAACGTTGTGACACAATCTCGCGAGATGACGAGTATTGATGCGAGCCATGAACAACTCCGCGAATAACGAACGATTAGCGGCCAGTGACAGGAAACCCGGACCATCGAAGCGGGACCGAGACACAAGTCACGGGTCATCGCCCCCTGTTCAGTTCACTTTACGTGGCGGCCCTTCCGCTCACCAGCCTCCCCCAGTCAACTCGCCGCGTATTTGCTACAATCCGCGCTCAAATTAATATGCGGCCAAGGATGAAAACTTCACGGCGATGAAGACTTGGGACACCGTGGCGATTATAGGCGTCGGCCTGATTGGAGGCTCCATTGGTTTGGCGCTGCGCGAGCGGAAACTGGCCCGCGACGTGGTCGGCATTGGCCGCCGTCCCGGAACTCTGCGAACCGCAAAACGCCGCGGGGCCGTGACGCAAATCACGACCAATTTGACAGCCGGAGTCGCACGAGCCGAATTGGTCGTAGTCTGCACCCCGGTGGATCAGGTCGCTGAGCACGCCCGGCAAGCAGCGTGGCATGGCCCGGATGGAGTGCTGGTGACCGACGTCGGGAGCACGAAGGAAGCGATCGTGCACTCGCTCGACCAGGCGCTCGGCAAACACAATCCGCGGCGCGCGACCTTTGTCGGCAGCCATCCCATGGCGGGAAGTGAGAAGCAAGGTCCAAAACACGCGCGAGCCGACCTGTTCGTCGATCGCGTGGTCGTCGTGACTCCTGCCGCGGGAACTCCGGCCAAGCTGTCCCAGACTGTCGAGCGATTCTGGAAGTCGCTCGGCGCGACCGTGGTCCGCACGTCGCCGAAAGCCCATGACCAGGCCGTGGCATCCGTCAGCCACGTGCCCCACCTAATTGCTTCCGTCGTTGCCGGAACAACAAAACCAGACGCTTTGCGGTTGGCCGCCGGTGGTTGGCTCGATACCACTCGCGTTGCTTCTGGCGACCCCGCGCTATGGATGCAAATCCTGTCACAAAACCGATTCAACGTGCTGGAGTCACTCGGGCAGGTCGAAGCGTCCCTGGCGGAATTCCGTCGTGCGCTGGTTTACAACGACCTACCCCTGCTGCAAAAACTTCTTGAGACTGGCAAAAAAGTTCGCGATGGACAGAAAAGAGGTTAGGGGTAAGGGGTAAGGGGTAAGGGGTAAGGGGTTAGGGGTTAGGGGTTAG
>CAZFLF010000263.1:0-8028 GCA_964519825.1 uncultured Pirellulaceae bacterium
AAAGGTGTTTCGCGAAGACGGCCCGATCAACACATCTGACGACAAGGGAGCGTTCAAAGTCAGTATCGACAAAGGGACGCAGTTCGTCATGCACGCGTTCGCGCCGGGCTATCACGTCTGGTTCGGAACGCCGACCTCGGGCGACGTGCTCAAGATCGTGCTCGAACCAAAAGAACAACCTCTCGTTGGGCCTGGGGCTCGCGAACCCGGCCAGAAAACCTCGCAACACGAAGGTGTTATTGACGCCGTGGCGGACAAGGCCATCGCTACGACTCCTCCGCCAAAGAACCGCGAGCAGATCGGCGAAGTCTTGGGCAAGCCGGTCTATCGAGACGAGGTCAAAGACGACACCCTGCATGGCGTCTTCCTCAACCCCGTGTGGACGAAGTACCGGGACGCTCATCGTGTCGCCATCACGCCGACGGAAGACGAGATCAAGTTCGCCACGGAGTTCTTCGACAAGGATCACCGCAAGCGACTCGATGCCGCAGGGGGCGAAGCCAAAATCCGCGAACAGATGAAGGCACTCGAAGAGCGACTGGCTCGCACGGATCTGCCAGACGAAGAGCAACAGAAACTGGAACTCGAACATCGCGTCCTGCGGCATAAGCTCAAGCCGCCGGGGAGATTCTTCGCGGAGTTCATGCTCAACAATTGGAAGTTCCAAAAGCACCTGTACGACGAATTCGGCGGCGGTCGCATTCTCTTTCAGCAAGCCGGCCAGGAAGCCTTTGACGCGACGCGGACTTGCCTGGAGTCACTGGAGAAAAAGGGTGCGTTCAAGATCACCGACGCCAAACTGCGAGCAAAACTCTACGAATATTGGACGCGAGACCACGGATTCTTCCTCACGGACGACAAAGAGCGAATTCGCAAACAGTTCCTCGAGCCAGAATGGGTCGCGCCTGCGGCGGCGAAGGTTCCCTCAAAGGCCAAAGAACCTGCCAAGGATGCAACCGACGTTGGCGCGTCGAACGCGATTCGTGAGAAGGCCGTCGCGATCGATCCCAACGGCGAGATCGCTGGCTGTCTCGTCGATGCCGTGACGAGCAAGCCGGTCGAAGGAGCGACGATTGCTTGTGGGGCGGTCATCAACGACTCGCTGAACGCCGCGATTAACCGAGCGTAGTAGTTGGTTCGAATACCGAGTTGTTTCCAGACATTGCGCTAAGGAAAAATTAGCTTCGGTTCAATCGATAGTTCGGCAATCGATCTTCTATTGCAGAGTGTGGCGACCATCACTTGCATCCAAATCCAGTTCCGCAGTTTTGGGAATGCCTTCGTGAATCTCAAGAGTTATTCCACTCTTGTCAAAGGAGACGAACCGCAGATTGCGCGGATGAACGCGGATAAGAGCGATCAAAAATCCGTGTCATCCGCGTAATCTGCGGTTAACTTCCGGCTGGTGAAAGTAAGTCGAAACGGGGAATGTAACGACGCCGGAGTTAGTTGCGCCGTCGAGTCGGCGGTTCAAAAAGACGATTTCGAGGATCCGGCGCTTCGTGGCGTAATCGGCCGTAAGCCATTTTTGGCGCAAGGCTTGGTCGGCCAAAGAAACAGACAGCACTCGAAAAGAAGCTGGGTTCGCGCGTAAGATCTCACTGCCGACGGAGTTAATCTATTGGTAGGCGATATGAATCGTGGCAAATGCGGCGTTCTCCGGCAGAAACGCTGGCAGCCTCGGCCGCTGTTCAATCCACCTACCAGAAACAATATTGGCTCCGCACTTGGCATTAAGCGCCGCAGCGCGGAAACGGTTCGGCCGCGAAGCTCAGGCGACTGCGGCGGTCGTCAACCCGCATGTGATGGCGATTCATGCCGTCGCTGCGAATGCCAAGCTCCCGTACCTTGTGATGCCGTTTGTAGCCTGCGAGTCCTTGCAACAACGGCTCGATCGTCAGGGGCCACTTGATGTCAAAGACGTGTTGCGGATCGGTCTGCAGGCGGCGAGCGGTTTGGCCGCGGCGCACGCTCAGGGTTTGGTCCATCGCGACGTGAAACCGGCCAACATCTTGCTGGAGACGAGCGTGGATCGCGTGATGCTGACCGATTTCGGCCTGGCCCGCGCGATCGATGACGCGGCGCTGACGAGAACCGGCATTATTGCCGGCACGCCGCAGTACATGTCGCCGGAGCAGGCCAGTGGCGACGCCATCGATCATCGCTCGGATCTCTTCAGTCTCGGCAGCGTGTTGTACGCGATGTGTACCGGGCGACCGCCGTTCCGGGCAGAGACCACTTTCGGCGTGCTGCGCCGCATTCGTGAAACGCCGCCGCGCGCGATCCGCGAGATCAACGCCGACATTCCGGAATGGCTCGAACGCATCGTGCTCAAGCTGTTGTCGAAGGAGTCCACCGACCGTATTGCCACCGCCACGGAAGTCGCGACGCTGCTCGAACAATGCCTCGCCCACATTCAGCAACCAACCACGGTGGCGTTGCCCGCGACCGTCGGAGGATGGGCATTATTGCCCGCTCCTCCGGAATCACAGCAAAAGTCGGGCAAAAATGCGCAACGTGCAGCGGGCTTCGCCGTGCTCGCCGGCGCAGTATTGGCCGGGATCGTCGCCATGCAGTGGCCGCGTGAGAAACCGATTCCACCGGAACAAGGCGCAACTATCAACGAGCCATTCACGCTCGACCCGTTACTGCCATGGAATGCCACACAATCGGAACTCGATTCAACGGCGGAGGCCATCGAACAACTCGATGCCGACGCGAAGCGAGATCTGGAATGATTCTGTTTCGAAGAGTTGAGAACCACCAAGGCGCCAACAACAGGGAAATCATGAAACCCACAACGTATCGAATGCTCGGTTTGCAGACTTCGTGTCTTTGTGCCTTCGTGGTGATCCTCGGTTTTGTCATAGCTTTGGCGAGCGTCTCGGCACAGGAGAGCAAGTCTGTCAGCCAGGATGCCAAGTCCGAGGAAGCGCCAGCCGTCGCTGCGAAGACAACTTCTGCGAAGCCGGAGGGGTCCTTTCCTCAAATGCCGGACATCTCCGGTGTCTGGCGCAATTGCAAAGATCCGAGTCCTGCCGGCATCGTGATTCATCGTGTTGAGGATGGCACAGGAGATTTCCGGTTCGAGGAACGTCCCGGCAGGCTCATTCCGGCAGCTCCGATCAAATGGTTTCAGAGCGCTCAGCACTTCGAGCAGTTGATGTTCGCCTCCAACCAGAAAGACCCTGCCAAACGGACTCTGCAGCTCCTGGCCGACGGCAAGACGATGCGGGTCACAGTCTCGTTCGATGAAGCGTTGCAGAAGGAACTCGTCAAGAACGGCAGCATCACGGAGGCGGAACAGAAGGAGTTGTTGAATCAGGAATGGATTCGAACGCAACCGCCAGCGCCGACAACTGCGGGGCCAACCGAAGAGGAAGAGCCAGTCGATCCTCAGAAGCCAGGACGTGTTGGTTTGGAATCGGCCACGCCACTTTTGAAGGAGCTTGTCGAACTCTTCGGGCCCAGAGGGGCGAGAGTTCTCGATTACGAAGAGGGGAAGCTTCTGAAGTTGGAGGCGCCCAGTGAGGTCATGGACGACCTCGGCAAGTTGCTGGAACTCGTGGGGCAGGAATATCGGAGGCAGGCCAAACCCGGACCAAAAGTGGCCGCAGAGAATAGAAGCACCTTGGGACTGGCTCAGCCCAGTGCTGCCGCACAAGCAAGTTCCAAGACCGCAGCAGACTCCAAGATGCCGGACATTACTGGCACATGGCGTGTGAAACTTGTGTCGCCTGAGATCAAAGCCGTTCCGATCCCCGAGATGGAGATCCGGCGAGTTCAAAATGGTGCCACGGACTTCCTCATTGACCAACCCTGGGTCACCACGCCGACGAGAGTTTCCGTGAAATGGTCTGCTGCCCGTCAACGATTCGAAGGGGCCTGGGAGGATGACGGAGACCAATCCAAGATCACGCTGCAACCCCTTACCGACAGCGGTTCGATGCTTGTCATCATTGCGGCCAAGAAACCGCCAACGAAGGAAACAGTCAAGGACGGCGGCACCAAAGAAAGCCAATGGGAAGAATTAGTGACTCAGGAGTGGACCCGAACGTCGTTGTCGTTTTCAACAACATTCCCAGCGAAGCTCTCTGGCCTGCCCGGAACAACGATCATCCAGCCCGATGCAATTGAGAAGGTTCGTGAACCGACCGAGCGATTGGAAGTTATTCATCGGCACACCAAGACTCCCGCCGCCAGGCAGTTGGTCGAGCAGCTTCAAGCTCAAGAGTCCACCGCAGCCGTTGAGGCAGCGACGATTCGGCAACTCCAAGCGAACCGTCAGGCCGAGCAGAACAAGCAGCCGATTGCCGAGCATCAACGCAAACTCAAGAACCTGCTGAGCACCGCGTTCGACCTGAAGCTGCAATTGGAAGAGCTCCAGGTGAAGGAACTGCAATCACGACTCAGCCGCCTCGAACGCCAGATCGGCCAGCGGAAAGAACTGCGCGAGAAGATCATCACGCGCCGAGCGACTGAGCTGACCGAGGGGAACGTGCTGCGGTCGGATTCGACGGCCAGCGCGCCCGCGAAAGTGCTCGAACCGTCGGTCGGTGACCCCAGGAAATCCTCAACGGCGGCGGCGACACCGAAGTCGGATCAAATCGTGATCGAAGAAAGCATTGAGGCCAAGTCGGCTGACAAACCGGAAGACCAAGCTCTCTCTCAGCCGCTTAATGACGTTGAAAACGTTCCGCTAAATGCCGAAGACATCGCCGGGTTGATCTTGGAAAGGCTCGGAGTGAAGGTCGGCAATCCCGTCGCTGCCAAAGGCGTCCCGTCGAGATATCGAGGTGGTCTGACAATTGTCGAGGTGAGCGAGAACGGTCCCGCAGCCAAAGCCGGTTTCCGCAAAGGGGACATCTTCGTCGGACTGCATGTCTGGGAAATACTCTCGCTTGACAACCTGTCTTATGCGCTGCGTCATCGAGACACAAGTCCCTCGAGCGGTCAGTCGTCGTTCCGAGCCTACGTTGTCCGAGACGGAGAAACGCGCTTTGCAAACGTCGTGTTGGCGCACAGTCGTTCGAGCAATTGATTGCAGTGCTACAGAACAACTAGAGCAGCGGAAGATTAGCCTGCCTCACTTTTTTTTCCGACGAAGATCAGTGATACCGTCGACAACAGTACCACATGCCATTGCTGGCCTGGGCATAGCCGACGTCGACGGTAGCCATGCCGCTGTTGGAATAGCAGCAGACATAGTACGCGGCTTGCTGTGTCGATCCGCAGCCGCAGCCCTCGTAACCGGGATTTCCACCAAAGTGCCCGACCCGGTTTATTCGTGCCATGATCGTCGCCACGCCTTGCGCGGTGGCAACTTCTTCACTGGCTATCGAATTCGTAGTCGTCGTTGATGAGGTTGAATAGTTCGTCGAATAATTCGACCTATACCCGCGGCGGAACAGGCGAGCATATGCCGTATCCGGTGCGAGTGCGACGACCATCATCAAAACAAGCAGGAATCCACCAATCGAACGCATATCAATTCTCCGTGAAAAAGACAGCAAAGTTAACCATGAAGCGCTTCGTGTGAGCGGTAGGTTTTAGCGGCCCGCGTCGATTTTGCAACCCGCGACCCGGCCAGTCACGGATGTTATTTTTAGTTTCCGTTTTTTGATAAAAGTTCTTCTTTGCGCCCAAGTGAGTCTGCAGCACAACTGATCACGGAGTGATCTACAATGCCGGCATGTCACGCGGCGAAGACAAGGCGAATCGCTGGAGAAGTTGGCGTCCTCGTTTCACCGTCCGCACACTGGCTATCGTCGTGACACTGGTCTGCGCGTACTTCGGGGCATGGGAGTCGACAAAGCGGTATGGCTTTTCTGCGGTCAAGAAACGAGAAGTAGCTGAATTGGGCGCTTGGGCAAGCGAGAGAGAGCACAAGTCACCGTTGCCGTTTCTGATTCTCTCCGGCACCGAATCTTATGCGTGGCGGCGAGTCTATTTGTGGATCGGAGTAGAGGTCTTGTTAAAGGAAAACATGATGCCGCTACCCACACCTTACTTGGACGGGTAACAAGTGCTGACAATCTTCAGCAATACAACTTTAGGACAATGCCGGCATGTCACGCGGCGAAGAAAAGGCGAGGCGGTGGACGTTAAGCATACAAAGCATTTTTGCTTTTATGAGCCTAGTAGGTCTGTCGCTTTCGATGTTTTTAATTGCATTCTCCGAGCAACATAGCATCCCCAGAGCCGGGCTTGCTGCAGTTCTCGGTTGCATTCTCGGAGGCTCGGCCATTGGACTGGTGGTGGGGCAGTTGTGGCTCGGCACGCGAGTTGGTCAATTTCGTGGAGCGTTAATGGGCGGACTAATGGCCATGACCCCTGTTTGTGGGTGGTTAACTCTCCTTCTCGCGATATGCGTCTTTTTGATATGGCGAATCGAAAAAAGGCGGTCGGTCACCGGGCCAGTTTCTCCGTCCGCACGCTCGTCATCTTCGTGACGCTGGTCTGCGCGTACTTCGGAGCGTGGGAGGTGACGAAGAGGTATGGCGTGCCCAGAAAAATCCATCGACCTCGCCCTGACGGACCTACTACATTCACGTTTGGCTCTGATTGTTCCCCGATGCCACTAGTGGTTCAGTACGATGAATTAAACAGACGATGCTATTACCTCTGGCTATTCGGACCGAAGATTAAATTGCCGTTCGAGTCCAAAGTGACTCCTGAAGATGGACTACGAGCCATTAGCCTGGACGCATTGGCTAAAAAACTCAAAACGCGGCCGCAGCCATAAATTCCACAATTCCCAACCCCTCGCCAGCAACACAACGTTACGGCACTACCGAAGTCTGGGTTGTGTTCTGTGCGCAAGCTCGTCCCAGGTACAATTCCGGCATGTCACGCGTCGAAAAAAAGGCGAGCGGGTTCCGTGCACGAAGTCCAAACCACAGAAACCAGACAGTCTGACTTTGCATTGAAACCGGCGCCAGTCGGCCGTCGATGTCGTACCACGGAAACTACTTATGTCGCGTATTCGCCGCGAGGCCTCTACAGATTCAGACTGTCTCAATTCCCCCCACATGGGTCTTACGATTTCCTTTACCGCCCGAGCGTTCAGAGCTTCCCCTCATCGGCGAGCGTCCGGGTTCGCGCCAAGGTGGAAAGCAAGGCGGCCTTGTAGCCGCGGTCGTCACTGTCCATGAGGGCTTGTGCCCGCCGCTCCTCTTCGCCGCCGGGTGCGACACCCGGCAATCCGAGATAGGCGTAGAACTTCAGTTGCAATTCCCCAGCACCGTCCTCCAGGATTTCGTTGACGATCACGCCCTCTCGGGGACTCTTGAACTGGTGGAAGGACACCTTCTGCTTTGGGGCGAACGTGATGATCTCGGTGATCTCATCATTCATGATCACCGCGTCGCGCACGATGAAGTCTTTGCCCTCGGCGACCACCTCGCATTTGGTGCATGCCCCGGGCGGCAGAAAGAGTCGCGCGTCTCTGGCCTTTAGCACCAGCCCCGCCCAGACTTGCTCTCGCGTCAACTTCCGTTCGCCGCTGGGGTTCACAGGGACTGTGGCGGTGGAGAAGATCATGATGGTTTCCGCTATTAATGGCCTACACTTGGGCGAAGCCGCCATCCACAAACAATTCCGTTCCCGTGATGTAGCTGCTGTCGTCGGACGCGAGAAACACCACGGCCTTGGCGATCTCATCGGGTGTACCGAACCTGCCGAGCGGAACACTGCTGGAAATGATCTTAATGCGTTCCTCGGCCGCTTCTATGGAATGCCATGGGGGCGTGTCGGTATAGCCTGGGCTCACCGCGTTCACGCGAATGCGGCGTTCCTTTAAGTCCCTTGTCCATGTCCGCGCGAACGAACGCACCGCGGCTTTGGTGGCGCTATAAACACTCCACTCGGGCGCGGGCGCTGTACTGGCGGCGGTGGACGCAGTCAGGATGATCGAGGCACCATCCGGCAGCAGCGGAAGCGCCTTCTGTACCGTGAAAAGCAGGCCTTTCACATTGCTGTCAAAGAGCGCGTCGTAATGCTCCTCAGTGATCTTGCCCAAGGGGGCAA
>CAZFLF010000264.1:0-8011 GCA_964519825.1 uncultured Pirellulaceae bacterium
TCGCTCGGAATCTGAAATAGGTTTCATCATGTAGAGGCTGCGGCGAGTGCAATGTCGAGCCTCTGCGGGGCGGGCGACTCAGCTAACGGGATCACGTCGAGAGACTGTTTCCGGCTAGATGGGAAGCCAGCTCCTGGGCCTGTCGCCTCACATCCTCGAAAGGGCAAACCGGTCGCAAGGCCGGGACGCAAAGCCAAGGGCCGACGCGGCATTCGCCGCGGCGGAAGCCTGGTTGCCGAAGGGACAGTGCGGTTCCTGCGCGGGTTATTCCGCGCTACCGGATCTCCTGGACGGTGAACGAGACGATGACGAGGCGAGACATTCGTGTGATGGAGACGTCACTGGCGCATGGGCAGGCCAACGTCGCAATTTGCGTCGTCGCGCACAGTGGCGTTTCGTATCCTATCCTTAATTCTGAGAGGGAAATGCTATGAAGAGTCTCGCAACCAAGATGCGTCGTTTTCTCAAATCGGAAGATGGCCCCACGGCTGTTGAGTACGCCGTGATGTTGGCATTGATCATCATCGTCTGTTTGACCGCGATTACCGCCGTCGGCACTCAAGCCGCCGCGCAGTTCAACAACATCGCCACCGCGGTTGGTGGAGCTGGCAGCTAGTCGCCGCTCGCGGCGATTACCTATTGGATCAACCTTACCTCCCGCGGTGCTGGCCACCGCGGGAGGTTTTTCCGTGTCCGGACTAGAGTGAGAATCAACCATGCATCCTTACCTACCAGCCGAAGTCTTCAGCGGTGCTACCGAAATTGCATGCTATGTTTGCGCAGCAATCATGGCAGTCGTCAGTTATTGCGTGACCTGCCGGTTCTGAACGAATCAAACCGACTTCGCGCGGTCCGCCGCGTGGATACACAGTGGGAGAGAAGCATGGGCACGGGGCAAACGTTGATTAGCGGTCTTACCGCGAACTGGCCAATCTGGTTCGTGACGGTCACTTTGATTGTCGCGGCGGTAATTGACGGACTGAAGCTGAAAGTTCCTAACTGGATCACCTTTCCGATGATCCTGAGCGGCTGGGTATTCAGCGCAATTACTTATGCGCTCGACGGTCAGCCCTGGTATGCCGGCCTCGCCTGGAGTTTGCTCGGCACGCTCGTTGGATTCGCGTTGCTCGGCCCACTATGGCTGATCGGGGGAATGGGTGCCGGTGACGTCAAGCTGCTGATGGGAGTCGGCGCTTGGGTCTATAGCGCCAACACCCTTTATGCGTTTTGCGTGTCGGCGATTGTCGGCGGAGTGCTGGCAGTGGTGATGGTGCTAGCCGCCGGAGCCTGGCGCGAACACTACCTGCAGTTCTGGAAAATCGCGAATGAGATCACAACGATTCGCGACCCTGACAAGCTCGCGGAGATCGCTGCGGAACGGAAACCCACCATGACGTTACTGCCCTACGGGATCCCAATCGCCATCGGCACAATTCTATATTTTGCTTGGATGGGAATGCTGGTATGACCGCGAAGACCGCGCAAGTTTGCGAGACTGGCGAATTCAGCCCGTCCCGCGGAAACAGAAAATCCTGGTTAACTTTTCCGGTAAGCACATTCAACATACATAAAATGTCACGATCATTCCGAAGACAACGAGGAGCAGCCGCCGTCGAGTTCGCGGTTGTTGCGCCTGTGTTCGTGTTGCTGATCTTTGGCATGATCGAATACGGTCGGATGGTAATGGTTCAGCAGATGTTGACGAACGCCTCACGTGAAGGAGCCCGCCGGGCAGTGCTGGAGGGAGCGACGGAAACAGACGTTCGGACGGTAGTCACGAACTACCTGACCCCTGCCAACATCCCGGTCACCAACGGCGACATAACAATCCAGATTGGTGATCCGCCCGTAGTGGCCGCGCTGGCAAGCGCGGAGTTTGGTGATCCGATTCACGTGTCGGTGGGAGTCAACTTCGGAAGTGTCAGTTGGTTGCCGAGCCCAATGTACTTGAGCACCGGCACCAGGATGTCTGCCACTTCAGTTATGCGCAAGGAGAGCGTCAACTGATGCGAACCACCTATCACACCGCAGAGCGCCAATCGCGAACTTGAAAAGGAACCTGTTAATGCGCCCTAAGACGCTCATCCTGTTCTTCGTCGCCATCGGATGCGGCCTCGTTGCGTCCATTGGCGTGAGCCAATATATGGAGAAGGCTCGTAGCAGTGGTGGTATCCCGATTGAGAGCCTCAAGGTCTACGTGGCGTCCACAGAGATCAACATTGGTGAAAAGCTCGATGACAAGAACATCAAACTAGAGGAATGGCCAAAAGACCGGGTGCCGGAAGGGGCCATCGCTGAGCTGAAAGACTTGGAAAACAAGTATCCGCGCATGCGGTTGTACAAAGGTGAACCGATTCTGGCCGCGAAGCTTAGCGATTCGATCGACGGCGACAAGTCCCAGACAATTCCCGATGGCTTTCGCGTTGTGGCGGTGAAGGTCAACGCCGAATCGGCTGCCGGCGGATTGATTCGCCCTGGTGACCGTGTGGACGTAGTCATCTTTTTGCGGAAAAGCAACGAGGTGCCGGCAACAACCACGAAAACGATCTTACGGGACGTGACGGTCTTTGCCTGCGATACCGAGACGGAACGCACCGTCGACAAGGGAACCGGCCAATCGCGCGAAGTGCGGACCGTGTCGTTGCTCGTGAAACCAAATCAGGCTGAGACGGTGACGTTGGCTAAGGAACTGGGCATCATGTCCCTGACATTGCGGCGCCCCGATGATGCCAACGATGAATCCACCGAAGGTGAAACGGTGCAGTCGCTGTTGGGCTCCGACGGCGACAACGCCCACGAGACCAAGAAAGCGGACGGCGGCCTCGAGACGGGACTGAGCAAGTGGTTAACACAAGCGGCGTCGGAAGTGGCAACAGCGCCCACCCAGTTGCCAACCCCCGCGCCAGTTGTCATTCCCGAAGAGCCGGCCAAGTTCATTATGAAAATTCGCACGCCGAATGGTGATCGCGAATACCGTTGGAAGGATTTGAATGGTGAGCCCGAAGAAACTGCAGCGAGCGCTGCGGCCGCGGCCGCGCTCCCCAGCCCTGCGACCCAACCCGTTTCCTTTCCGGTCGAAGCGCCGAAGGCGCCAGTAAAAGCACGGGCCGTACAGATTCGCGAAGGAGTCCCGCCGCGGACGAATACCAATCTTCCCGACGCGACAAATGCCAACAACAGTCATCATTCATCCGATCGAGTTTCTGATGATGGCGGACTAACCGAGCAAAAAGCTAATTGATTCCTCGATCCGACGGCTGACCGCCTGGCGGCCAGCTGCGCGGGTCTCCCACTGCAAGGAAGCACAGGGATGACCACGATACGTTTGACGACGAACCAGATTCTCGTCGCGATGACTCTTCTGGGGTTGCATGCCGCGTTCTCGCCGGCGGCTAGCCACGCACAAGTGGTTGGGCGGCAACCGATCCATTTCCAAGTTAGCAGTCCCATTCAACGGCTGGAGATGATCGTCAACACCAGCCGCATCATCAATTGCGAGTACAACATTCCCGAGTTGATGATCGACAACGAGAGTATTGTCCGCGCCAAACCCATCTCTCCCAATCAGGTCCAGCTCTCAGCGCTCAAGCCAGGATTCACCACGCTGACGCTGTTCGACGAAGCTAAGAAAGAACACGCTCTCGACGTGCTCGTTTACGGCGACGCCCGTGAGTTAGAAAACCTGCTGATGACCGAGTTCCCGGAAGCGTCGTTGCGCGTGCGACCTTTGGCAGCCAGCGTCGTCATCACGGGCTATGTGCCGCGTGCCGAATTGGTTAGCCGAATCATTCGCATGGCCGAGGATTATTACCCGCAGGTCATCAATAACATCACGGTGGGCGGCGTCCAAACAATTCTGCTCCACGTTAAATTGATGGAAGTTTCGCGCACCAAGCTCCGCAGACTGGGATTTGATTGGGCAAATTTCAATGGCGATGACAGCGTCGTGCAAAGCGCAGCGGGCTTGGTTAGCTCGTACAGCCTGATTCCCGGAGCGCAATCGGTCGCGTCGAGCCGCGGCGAGACGGTGGCGTTTGGCATCATCAACGAAGCCAACTCATTCTTTGGGTTCCTGGAAGCCTTGAAGCAAAACAATCTGGTGAAAGTGTTGGCCGAACCGACGCTCGTAGCTCAAAGCGGTCGTGCCGCCAGTTTCAGTTCCGGCGGCGAGTTCCCGATTCTGGTACCGCAAAGCCTCGGCACCATTTCGATCCAATACCGGCAGTTCGGCACGCGGGTGGACTTCGTCCCAATCGTGCTCGGCAATGGCCGCGTGCGGTTGGAAGTTCGCCCGCAAGTCAGCGAAATCGATCCGTCCCGCAGCGTGACGATCAACAATACGACCGTGCCCGGTCTCCGTTCGCGATGGGTTGACACGGCCGTAGAAATGAACGCGGGACAAACGTTGGCGCTCGCCGGTCTGATTCAAACGCAAATCGAGGCCGAAACGCGCGGCATCCCGTGGCTCAGCGACCTGCCGTGGTTTGGAGCCGCGTTCCGCCACGTGCGCGAGCAATCGAATGAAATCGAGTTGCTCGTCCTCGTGACGCCGGAGTTTATCGACGCCCTCGATCCACAGGATGTTCCGCCATGCGGTCCTGGTGAGCTGACGACGTCGCCCAGCGATCCCGAACTGTACCTCCGCGGTTATTTGGAGGTGCCGAAGAACTGCGATAGTTGCCGCGACGGCAGTGCTCCATGCAGACCGACCTTCCTGCTGGACGATTCCGGACTGCAGGGAGGTGAAACGATCATGACCCCCCCGTCGCCAGCGCAAGCATTCAACCGGGCACGAACTAGTGACCATTACGCAACAAAGCCCGGCTGGCCCATGACTAGTCCAACAGCCAGCGCCAACATCAATGACGATCCAGCACCTCAACCAAACCCGTATGCACCCGCGGGATACCAAACTCCACGCTAGGTACTCTTATTCCAAACGACATTATTGCCGCCCAGTCGGAATCGGACGAACTCCTCCTGTCTGACGCGGAGAGGCAGGTTTCGACTACCCTTCGTGATCAAGCTTGTGAGTTGAATCAAAGATGAGCAACGTGTTAAGACTAGCGATCGTCGATCCATCGGATGCGTCGCGCGAATCGCTCAAATCGATGTTACTGGGGATGGACATCGTTTGGCTGGAGGCGGAGTGTTCGCGCTACGAATTCTTCGCCGATGTCATTGCCCAGACTCATCCCGACGTCGGGCTGGTGGTGATCGACAACAATTCGGACAAGGCCTTGCGGCTGGTGGAGGAGCTAACCCTAAAGTCTCCCGAGTGCGCGTTGCTGGTTGTCAGTCCTTCCAGCGATGGCCAGATGATCCTCAAGGTTATGCGGGCGGGAGCGAAGGAGTTTTTGACCCACCCCGTACGCGTCGACGACTTGGTCAGCGCGATCGAACGGATCGGTCAACACAAATTCGGACGCGGCGATAGTCGTGCCCGCGGCTCGTCAGTGATCGCCATCTGCGGATCGACGGGGGGGGTCGGATCGACCAGTTTGGCGGTGAACTTGGGCTGTACGCTAGCGCGAAAACCGGGCGTGTCGGTGGCGCTAATCGATCTCGATCTGGCGGTGGGAGACGCCGACGTCTTTCTCGATACAATTCCCGACTACACCCTCGTCGACGTGGCACAGAACATTTCGCGGCTCGACTTTGCCTTGCTGAAACGGTCGCTGACGCGACACAGCACCGGGCTGTATTTGTTGCCCAGGCCCATCCAACTGCAAGATACCGCCCTGATCAAGCCCGACGAATTTCACCGCGTTATCGGACTGCTTAAAGCGACTTTTTCCCATCTCATTTTCGATCTGTCCAAAGGCTACACGCTGGTGGACATGGTGGCGTTGCTCGCGGCAGAGCACATTCTGCTCGTCACGCAACTAGATTTGCCCTGTTTACGCAATGTCGTGCGGTTGCTCGCATCGCTCGACGAAATGGAAGGCTTCAAAGAGAAGATCAAGGTCATCGTGAACCGAGTCGGATTGGACGCCGGACAAATCAGTCTGAAGAAAGCTCAGGAAACGATTGCCCGCGACATCTTCTGGCAGATTCCCAACGATTACCGCGTGATGTCGGAGGTCCGTAACAACGGCACGCCGCTCGGTGAAGTGGCGCCCCGCGCCGGGATCACCCAGGCGATCTGTGGTCTGGCGGATGCGCTCTCTGGCATCGAAGGGGATTCCACCGTGGAGTCGGGGGTCTCGCCCCCCGGCATCAGCCGCTGGCTCAATTTCTGGCCGGCTAAATCCAAGGCGAAGACGAAGTAGCGGTCAGCTTAGGCCGCTTTGGCCTTCGACATTTCGCTCATCATCGGCAGCGCAGAACTGCTGATCGATCGAATATTGACATCGCGCTGCGGATACGCGATTTCGAGATTCGCCTGGCGGAACTCGCGGTCAATGGCGGTGTGCAATTCATGCAAGACCACTCCGTAAACTTCCCGCGACGCAATGAAAACATAGAGACTGAAGTCAAGCGTGCTTTCGCCGAACCGCTTGAAAACGGCGTTGGGCGCCGGGTCGGTCATGACCAAGGGGTGCTCGCAAGCGACTTTCGTCAGCAGTGAATGTGCGATCGCGGTATCTGAGCCGTACGCGATGCCAATGTCGATCGTGATCCGGCTGATGGGGTCCGTCAGCGTCCAGTTGATGACGTCTTCCGTGATGAATTTCTTATTGGGAACGATTAGTTCACGGCGGTCAAAGTCGGTGATGGTGGTCGCGCGAATCTGCATGCGCGTGACTATGCCCGTAACACCATTCACGGTCACGAGATCGCCAACTCGGATCGGTCGTTCGAACAAGATGATCAAACCCGAAACGAGATTGGCAAAAATTTCCTGCAAACCAAAGCCGAGTCCGACGGAGATCGCGGCCGCCAGCCATTGTACGCTGCTCCAACTGACGTTCACCGTGCGGGCGACCAGGCACAGGCCGGCAAGATAGACCAGGTAACGAAACATAATCGTCGCCGCATTCCGACCGCCGTGATCAATCGGCAACCGCTCGAGAACCGTGATCTCCAGCAGCGCCGGCAGATTCTTCCCCATCACAAACGTCCCGACAACAAACACCAACGCCAGCAAGCCGTGCGTGAGCGTGGTTGGCGTTTCGTTCGATGTCCACAACACGAACCGATCCAATATGCGGAGCGCCGGCAAGACGTCCGACCAGACGTACCAGGCGACAATCAGCACAGCCAGCACAACGATGTACCGCAGCAAAATCTGCAGTTGTGATTGAATCTTCGACAGATTCGTCGGGGGCGGGACGGCTTTGTTGTCCGAAGCCGGATCGCTTTGCGTGCTACGGCGCTCGCGCGCCTGCTTGATCGCCAGGTTGCGGCGTTTGACGAGAAACCAGCGGCTGGCAACCCCATGGGCTAGTCCCAAACCGAGTGCGATCAGCATCGTCAGTTCAAATCGGATTGCAAGTTGACGCGCGGAGTAATAGTAGCCAGCGGCAGCCAGCACGGCGAGTGCACACGGCGTCCCGGTTCCGGTGAGGTAGCCGCCGATCCGCACGCGGTTCAGCCAACTTTGCGGCGTGCGCGCCAGGGCCTCGTGAAAGATCCCCTTTTGCCGGCGAAAGAGGTGATGCATTGCCGTGGCCGTGACGACCATTCCCGCGATGAACGCCATTCGGCCCAACGAATCGTTCCGCTGTCCATCTTCCATTTCGCCGACCACGGTGACGGCGACAGCAAGCGGAATCCCGATCGCTCCCAGCCACATTAAGTTATCCCGTACAACACGGGTGCCGCTGGCATACCAGCCAAAATGGGCTTCTCCGATTCCACCCGCGCGCGTCGAGTTGCGCACTAATTGGAATAGCAACAAGAACAGCGCTCCGCGTTTCAACCCGGCGGCGATGGCGGTGCTGAATTCGTCAACATCCAAGGAGGACTCCAGCCACCACCCCGCGCACCACATCAGGCACGGCCAGACACTGGCCGCGACCACGACCAGCAACAGCGCTTCGAGAGTCGGCAGAAAGTTGAGCGCGGT
>CAZFLF010000265.1:0-8010 GCA_964519825.1 uncultured Pirellulaceae bacterium
CCACAAACAGGACATGTGTTCATTTCGGACAGCGGTGCCGGGAGAATCGTGCGACTTGTCGACGGCAAAGCCCAGGACGTAGTGGTTGGGTTCAAGCTAGACATTTACGGCAAGGGCCCGATGTACAACATCGGACCGCTCGGCTTGGTGTTTTTGAACAAAGACACGCTGGTGGTTGGTGGCGGTGATCTGCTCGACGGCGATGAGCAATTGCGGGTCTTTCAAGTTCCAGCGGCTGGTGCCCCGGCAATCAAGGTGGATGCTGCGACCGCCGGTTTCAGTTTGAAGCCGGAAGGGGACCTGAAAGGTGAAGGCAATTTCTATGCTCTCGTCGCAACCGCCGACGCGGTGTTTGTAACAAGCAACGGGGACGATACCAAAGGCTGGGTCGCGAAGGCGGCGCGAAAGGGGAACACGCTCACGTCATTCGAGCGGTTCATTGCTACGAAGGAAGCCGTCGAAGTTGATGCCCCGGTTGGCGCGGCGATCAGCCCGCGCGGCGAACTGGTTATCGGCCAGATGGGCGAAATCAACGCGCCTCACGATAGTTTGCTCACGTTCTACAGCCCGAAGGACGGCAAGAAGCTGCTGAACCTGCAAACCGGCTTGTACGATATCGCGTCGCTTGCTTATAGCCCCAAGGGACGGCTCTACGCGGTCGATTTCGCCTGGATGAAGACCGATGAAGGGGGCTTGTTCGAATTGGTTTCAGTTAAGAAAGACGGCCCGCCAGGCGTCGAAGCTAAGAAGGTCTTGCCGCTGGACAAACCGACCGCGATGGCCTTCGGCCCCGACGGTTCGCTGTACGTCACCGTCTTTGGGACGGCTAAGGAAGGGAGCGATAAGCAACCAGGAAGTCTGGTGAAGATCGAAATCACGAATTGATTTGACAGGTGGACGAGGTATCGATGGCCCAAGATATTTCTCGACCGGATCCCTCCGTCGTTCTCGACTTGTTGGAGGCTTTTCGCCGGTCCAAGACGATGTTCGCGGCCGTGAACCTGCATGTGTTTGACTCCCTGGCCACGGAATCAAAGAACCTGACTCAACTCGCGACCGAACTCGGCGCAAACGCGGATGCCCTGGAGAGGTTGCTCGACGCCTGCCTGGGCTTGGGTTTGTTACAGCGGAGGGACGGCAAGTACGAAAACACGCCGGTTGCGACAGCCTACCTGACCAATGCCAGCCCACTGCGTCTCACTGGCTACATCAATTACTCCAACGACGTGATGTGGAAACTGTGGAGCCATCTGGAGGATGCCGTGCGCGAAGGGACGCATCGCTGGAACCAGGAATATGGCTGGAACGGACCCATTTTTTCTCATTTCTTCCGGACCGACGCGGCCAAGCGCGAATTCCTGATGGGGATGCATGGCTTCGGCGTGATCAGTTCTCCGCAGGTCGCGGCGGCCTTTGATCTCACTCCCTTTCGTCGGCTAGCCGATCTCGGGGGCGCAACGGGTCACCTGGCGATCGCCGCCTGCCAACGCTATCCGCATCTGCGCGGAGTCGTCTTCGATTTACCGGACGCGGTGCCACTTGCCCGGGAAGTCGTCGGCCAATCATCTGTGGCGGACCGGATCGAAGTTGTCGCGGGGGACTTCTTTGCCGATCCGTTGCCTGACGCTGACCTGTATGCGTTTGGAAGGATTCTCCACGATTGGACGGAGGACAAGATTCTGCAGCTGCTAAAACGCGCGTATGCTCATTTGCCGGCAGGCGGCGGGGTTCTCATCGCGGAAAAACTGCTGCTCGACGACAAATCGGGGCCGCGCTGGGCGCAAATGCAGAACCTCAACATGCTGACCTGCACGGAAGGCAAAGAACGGACTCTGGCGGAGTACGAGTCCTTGTTGCATCGCTCGGGATTTTTCGACGTGCAAGGTTGCCGTACCACATCACCAATCGACGCGGTACTGGCTCGCAAGCGATAATCACGACCTTTGGAGTGCGGTGGCTTGACACCGCTTTGGATCGCGCGAAGGTGGACGCTCGTTTCAACGAAAGCGGTGTCAAGCCACCGCACTCCAAAGAAGCGCCTGCGGCTTGCGGTTAAACAAATTCATCAAAACCGGAGCACATTGATGAGCCAGCTTGAAGTCAACGTGGAGGCCTGCCGCGGACGGCAGCGGCGCCTGCTCGAAATCCTGCATCAACGACAACTTGACCTGGTCATTGTGACCCAGACCGAACACGTCCAGTATCTGGCCGGCCCACGCTTCGGTTGGGTCTTTCAGCCCGCCGCGGCACTGGCTGCCGATGGTCATTTGGCGCTGGTCGCCCCGAACAAAGTGCCCGAGGTCGCGGCGGCCGACCAGATCGTCACCTACCAAGCGCAAAAACACTCGACATTGCGCAACGACCAACGGCAAGCGTCGTCGGAAGTGTTGGCCGGTGCCCTGGCGGGAAAGAAGTACCGGCGGATCGGCGTCGAGTTCTCCTCCTTCGGTACACATCTCGCCCAAGCATTCGGTGCAGCACAGCTCGTCGATATCGAACCGGATCTCTATGAACTACGGCGCCGCAAAGATCCCGATGAACTTGCCCGCTTGCGTCAAGCGATTGCCGGTACTCATCGCATGTATGCTCGCGCTCGCGAGATCATTCGGCCCGGAATCAGCGAATTGGAGGTGTTCAACGAGTTGCAGTCCGTGGCGGTAACGGAATTCGGGGAAATGTTGACCGGTACGGGGAATGACTATCAATGTGGCTCGCGGGGTGGACCGCCGCGAGCCGGACATATTGCCAACGCCGGCGAACTCTACATCCTCGACCTAGGTCCGGCGTTTCGCGGTTATTTCGCCGATAACTGCCGCACATTTGCAGTCACGAAAGCCGATGCTGGCCAACTGGACGCCTGGTCGCACATTCGCCGCGTCTTTGCACATATCGAGCGCGTCGTACGGCCCGGCAAAAGTTGTCGCGAATTGTTCCAAGAAGCCTGCGCGATTTTGGAAGAATCACCGATTGGAACGTTCGACCATCATCTCGGCCACGGCATCGGATTGTTTCCGCACGAGACTCCACATCTGAATCCAAATTGGGACGATGTATTTCAGCCTGGTGACGTCTTTGCAGCCGAGCCGGGCTTGTACGCACCGGATCTTCGCGTGGGAATGCGGCTGGAAAACAACTATCTCGTCACCACCGACGGAGTGCAACTGCTCAGCGATTCTCCGCTGGAATTGTGATAGAAGGCAATTGGGGCTGTATTGCAAGACGAGCGGTTCGAGCTGATTCGCTTCCAGCTTAATTTCGACATCGCCAACCTATTGAACGATCAGGGACGTCGGACAAGATACCGGAAGGTGTGGATCACTTCGTCTTGAGTTCAATCTTGCCCATATCGACGGGACTTCCTTCGACCTTCACCTTGAAAGTTGAAGTTTGCGGGTTGCTGTACTTGTCCCGCAGTTTGTCTGGTCGCTCCGCGCCTTGATTGAAGATGGCGACTTCCTTCCACGTGAAGGTAGCGGTGTAATCGCCAGCGGGAGCACCGTCGCCCACGTCGTACGACGTAATCGCAAATCGACCATCCTGATCCGTCAATGCACTAGGTGAAGTTGGAAATTTCGGATCCATTCCCTTCACATCGACGAACTGCACTTGCACACCCGCGACCGGTTTTCCGTCCACATGGACTTCTCCCTTGACCGGGATGACTTCTATTCTAGACGAATCCTTCTGAGAACAGCCGGGAGCGGCAATCAGCGTGATAAGAATGACGACGAGCGATATTCCCAACCTCATTAATTACTCCTTGAAATTCCTCGCAATGACACAATTAACTCTGGCAAACGGATGTTCATGCGCGGTGATGAATCAAAACTAATTTGATGAATCGAGCAAAAAAAAACAGCCCGGTAGGGATAATGCCACCGGGCTTTCATGGCACCAAGCAAATCCGCTCCGCGTTCGAGTTGACTCAAACAATCATCCACAGGATTTTCACGGTTCGATTGTTAATCCGGTAGTGTCTCACCTTTTTCACGCGTGATCCTACCAGCGATTGCGAGCGGTGCTGCAGTTTCACTGATAAATTGAACTGATCCATCAGCCATGCCGAAATGGCAACCGCCGGGGTGGAAACCATGGAATGCCCTCCCGTTAATGTTGGTGCTGTTGATTGCACTTGGGCCTTCTGGTGGATTTCCATTCAGCGGGTTGGGAGGTCCCGCATCAGGCGACCCGGTGATCCAATGCTCGCCATTGATGGCATCGCCCCAGCCGCCGCCATTGACTCCGACCAAGATTGGCACTGCGGCTCCCGTCAAGACTGTCCTTCGGGCGTAGAGTTTGTCTCCGCCAGTACGTTCACCAATGATGAATGTATTGGAAGTCCCATCCGTAATATCGGCGATTCGAGAGTCTTTATAGCTGAGGCCGGCTGCACCAAATGCCGGGATATTGAGGTGGCCATACAGGACGCCGTGGCGTTGCCCACCACCATTGCCGTTGTAGGCAAGGTTTGAAATCGTAGCTCGGACTCCGGTCGTCGCCGTGTAGTCCGAAGCGGCCACACCGGGAATGTTGATCGCCGGAAATCCCGGGATTTGTCCACCGAGGCCGGCGGGAATATCGACCGTGTACGTGCGTTGAATACCACCCGGCGCCGACGGGCAAATAAATACAGTCAGCGGTGTACGGATTACAGCGGGGTTTCCCCCCACGCTGGCGAGTACCTTCGAATCGTACTGATCGTGCAAATTCTGTTGCTCGATGAACGGTAGCAGGCTGACAGACCAAGCCTTGGAATTCCACGGCGTTGTTCCGGTGATGAACCACGCCATCGGAAACTGCTTGAAATTGTCGTGGTAGTTGTGGAAAGCTAAACCAAGTTGTTTGAGATTATTGCTGCATTGCATCCGCCGGGCGGCTTCGCGGGCGGCCTGAACGGCAGGCAGCAACAAAGCCACTAGGATGCCAATAATAGCGATCACAACCAGAAGTTCGACCAACGTAAAGCCGCGATTGCGATTGACTACACCCTTTGACTTAAACATAACGCTCCCTCCGAATTAACGAATGGATAAAAGAAACTCGCCGCAGTGACGAGTCGTGACGACCGAGTCGCCTAGAAAACTCGAAACTTGCTCCTAAAAACAGTTTACTCTAGAAACGTGAAAGAATGCAATTCGATGGCTCATCGGTTCGTGAAACTTCTTCGAAGTTGACTCGCTTCTTTCGTTCAGATTCGTAAGACAGGAAGTCATTTCGTGCCATTTGCCGACTCGCGCGTGAATCTGTGTCTGATGCAATCCCAGAGCGCGCGTTTCGCTCAATGGGGGTGAAATCTGGCTGCATCATCGTCTTCTCAGCGCAAAATGCCGCTGCTAAGCTTAAGCCTGCGAGCCACCAGGGAGGGCGGCAGCGGGTCGGGAGCCTTGGTGGCAGGGCGACCAGCCGTGCAAATCCAAGCATCCGTACTCGAACACTTCAAGGAAACCGAGATGGCGAAACCACATCGCAAACTCAAGAAAGCAAACCACGGGAAGCGCCCCGCCAACGCTAAGGCCCGCCGAATGAAGCGGTGGAAGATTCGTACGTAACGCTAGAACAAGCGCAACTCTCACGGCGAAGCGTGAAACTAGGGCGTTCGTGAGGAGCGCGGCGGCGTTTTGGGGTGCGGTGGCTCGACACCGCTGCGGAATGTCGGGAAGTAGTCGCATTTCAAGCAAAGCGGTGTCGAGCCACCGTACTCCAAAGAATGCTTCTTTAGGAACTCGTTTTGGCAGCGAAAGACCTGATTATCGATCCCACCACGATCGACTTTAGTCGCGTGGTCGCCGACCTCGACGAAATCCGCCGGTACAACCTCCAGCGGTACGAAATGGAGCAGTTAACCGCGATTGTTCTTGAAGATTTCGATCGCAAGATCTGCGTCGGTTACAAAGACACATCGCGCGAGGATTTTTGGGTGCGCGGGCATATGCCCGGCATGCCGCTGATGCCCGGCGTAGTAATGCTCGAAGCGGCGGCGCAGTTGTGCAGCTATTACGCCCAGAAACTGGATCTACTCGGGACGCGCATGATCGGATTCGGGGGACTGGAAGACGTACGGTTTCGCGATCCTGTGATTCCGGGCGATCGGTTGATTCTCATTTGCCAGTTGGTGAAGGCGCGCCGCGGGCGGATGCTGGTAAGTCGCTTTCAAGGTGCCGTGCACGATAATCTTGTGGTTGAAGGAGTCTTGAAGGGGGTGCCAATCCCGATGGCCGCGTTGGCGAAATTCCAGTCCAGCACGTGAGCGAAATGGGCCGTCGCGCGTTACGCAAACTTGATCCGGGACTCGATCTGACCGGTTACCTCCACGCACTCGACGCGTTCCCTCATCCGTTCGCTGCGGAAACCTTGTTCGGTCGCTCGGCACCGCTGGAAATCGAAGTCGGCAGCGGCAAAGGCCTGTTCTTACAAACTGCCGGCGAATCGTGCCCGGAACACGACTTTTTGGGGATTGAGTTGGCGAACAAATATGCGCGGCATTGCGCGGCGCGTTTAGCCAATCGACGACTGGCGAATGGAAAAGTTCTGGCTGGCGACGCGATTCGCTTCTTCCACGAATGGCTTCCCGATCAAAGTGCCTCGGCCGTGCACGTCTATTTTCCCGACCCGTGGTGGAAAAAACGGCATCACAAACGCCGCGTGATGACCGCATCGTTTGTTTGCCAAATCGAACGTGTACTGAGGGTAAATGGCACGCTGCATTTTTGGACCGACGTGGAAGAGTATTTTCAGGTGACGCTGGCGTTGATCGCCGCGAATACGCGATTGCGCGGGCCTGAACCAGAGTTGGAGCGTCCCGCGGACCACGAATTAGACTATCGCACCCATTTCGAGCGCCGCATGCGGATGCAAGACATGCCGGTGTACCGGTCGGTGTTCCGGCGCATCGAGTAAAAGGGTCGGGAGTCGTTTTGGATGCCGCAAACACGACTCCCGACCCCGTTCCAATCGCGAGGATGATTATGGCCGAGATCGATTTCATCAGCCAATTGCACAAAAGTACGACGAGAGACTATTTGGCACGCGTCATGGCGCATGACAAGGCTCAGTGCGCCGACATCGCATTGCAGTGGGGACGCGATTACTGGGATGGGGAACGACATCTCGGCTATGGCGGTTATCGGTACGACGGTCGCTGGAAAACGGTCGCCGAGTCGCTCGTGCGACACTACCAACTCCCGGCAACCGCTCGGATTCTTGAGATTGGATGTGGCAAAGGGTTCCTGTTGTATGAGTTCACGCAAGTGCTCCCCGCCGCGGAAGTGACCGGCATCGACATTTCCAGCTATGCCATCGAACACGCGAAGGACGAGGTGCGGCCGCGGCTGCAAGTCGGCGACGCGGCCCAATTGCCGTTCCCCGACCACCACTTCGATCTCGTTGTGTCGATGAATACGCTCCACAATTTGCCTGTCGACCGATTATGGTCCGCGCTCCAGGAAATGGAGCGAGTCGGACGCAGCGCGAAATATCTGGTGGTCGAATCGTATCGCAACGAACGTGAGAAGGTGAACTTGCTGTATTGGCAATTGACTTGCCGAGCATTTCACTCGCCGCACGAATGGGAGTGGTTGTTTCAGCAGACCGGATACACCGGCGATTACTCGTTCATTTTTTTTGAATAGAGCACTGCAGAGTCGCGGCAAGATCGCGAGGCCAGGCATGCGTTTTCTCATCCTGGGGGCATCAGGTTTCATCGGCACGCATTTGCGGGCGTTCATCGTCAATCAACAACACGGCGTTGCGGGAACCCAGTCTCGCGCGCACAAGCCCGATTTGCTTCAGTTCGATCTCGCGCACGATCGGATTCTGGAGCGAGTGCCGACGTCCTTTTTGGAAGAGAATGGTCCGTGTCACATCGTTCACTGCACCGGGTTTGGGGGTCCCGAGCAATGTGCGAGACAGGTTGAGGCAAGTCGATATGTCAACGTTGTCGCCGCTCGCCGTGTGATTGAAGATCTATCGCACTTACCCGTGCGCCACGTTTACCTGTCGAGCAGCTACGTG
>CAZFLF010000266.1:0-8008 GCA_964519825.1 uncultured Pirellulaceae bacterium
AAGGCGTACGATGGCCTTCCAAGGCCGTCGCTTACGCAATCCCGCCCACGACGGCCTTGGAAGGCCATCGTACAGAGGCGAACACTGACTTTTGAAACCTGGCCTAGTCCATCAGGCATCCGTGACCGGTATCTCCGTAAACTGGAACTTTGTGTCGCCGATTTTTATTTCATCTCCATTGAACAACAGTTGTTCGTAGCGGATCTTTGTGCCATTTACGTAGGTCCCATTACGACTGAGAAGGTCCTCGACCGACCACGCCCCCTCAGTGCACACCAGCAAGCAATGGCGTCGACTGCAGGTTGGATCCCGAGCCACAATGGTGTTATCAGCATGGCGGCCGATGCTGGCGTGTGACCTGCGCGTTAAATCGAATGCTGGCGGCGAGGCCACACCGGAAAGTAACGCCAGACAGACTTCCGCCTCAACTTGTCGCCTCAAGTCGGGCGAATGGTGCGCGGATGCCGGACTGGACAGCGGCGAACCCTGACGCACCGACTTTCGGACGTGAGAAATCGAACTGGTAGCCAACTCGAAAACTCCCAGCCAAAATCGACGCGCACATGAAATATTCTAAGGATTGGAATGAAACTGCGCGCCGATTTTGGCAACCATGAATCATGCAACCACCAAGAGAGCTGTACCTTTGTAAGGCACGCGTCATGCCAGTTGGTGCGAACCAGGGCAATTCGCGCGAAAACATGTGAAGAATCCATACCACCAATCTGCGATTGTTCACTATGGTGGTAGCGAACTGGGGCGCCAGCGAACCAGCGTGGAAGATTAGCGGCCAAAAGCTAAATAGTTTTGTCCGTAAGTTGATCAGAGCGCACCCGATAGGTGGCTCCCGATAGAATGAATCGGGCGATCAGGTCAGAGGGAAATTCGCTGTCATGTTCATGTTGTGCTAGAGTCTTAATTTGCCCTCTGCGCGTACAGATTCTGTTCACAGGAACATGGCGCATGCCCAAGCTGTTGGTTATCGACGATGATCGTGCGGTGCGTCATTTCGTCGAACAGACGTTTCAGCAGGATGGGTTGCGCGTCTTAGTGGAGGCGACTGCGGAGGCGGGCTTGGCGGCCGTGGAGGCTCGTCATCCCGACGTGGTCTTGCTAGACATCATGTTGCCGAAAACTTCTGGATTAGAGGTTCTTCGGCGGATCAAGGCACTTGATCCCAAGTTACCGGTGATCTTCATTACCGCCGGTGGCGGCAGCGACAGCGCGATCGATGCCATGATGTTGGGTGCGTACGACTACATGCTCAAACCGCTCGATGTGCCCAAGCTCAAGGATTTGGTCGCCAAGGCTTTCGAGACTCGGCGGCTGATGAAAATCCCTGTCGGCATCCCGGCGGGCGAGCGCATCGATCCGGCCGGCGAGATGCTCGTGGGGCGCAGCCCGAAAATGGTCGAAGTGTACAAGGCCATCGCCCGCGTCGCACCCCAAGACATTAGTGTGTTGATTCGCGGCGAAAGTGGCACTGGCAAGGAACTAGTCGCCCGCGCGATTTATCATCATAGTTCCCGCCGAGACGGGCCTTTTCTGGCGGTTAATTGCGCAGCGATGTCGGACACTCTGCTGGAAAGCGAGTTGTTTGGCCACGAAAAAGGCTCGTTTACGGGCGCGGATCGCCGGCGCATCGGCAAGTTCGAGCAATGCGACGGCGGCACGATCTTTCTGGATGAGGTCGGTGACATGTCACCGTTGGTTCAGTCGAAAGTCCTGCGGCTGCTCCAGGAACAAATCTTCGAGCGTGTGGGTGGAAACGAGACAATCGCGACCAATGTCCGCATCATTAGCGCGACCAACCGCGACCTGGAGGCACTGGCCGGGGAGGGGAGATTTCGCGCGGATTTGTATTACCGACTACACGGATTCACAATCGAGTTGCCGGCGCTACGGGACCGATGCGACGATATCCTTCTACTCCTGGAACATTTCCTGGCCCGTCTGCCCGTTGAGTTGGGCAAGACGGAGGTCGAGGGGATTGCCCCCGACGCGGTATCTCTGCTGTTGACTTATGGGTGGCCAGGTAATGTTCGAGAACTGCTGAGTGTCGTGCGACAGTCGCTGCTCAATGCCACGGGACCCGTGATTGTGCCGGAGTTTCTCCCCGAAGTCGTGCGGACCTGGTTGGGTCGTTCGGCGGCCACGATGCCTGACACAGCCTGTCCAGAATCCAATCTTAAGCCATTCATTGATAGCCGCCTCCAAGCTGGGTCTACAAACCTGTACGCCGAGTCGCTGGAGGTGATGGAACGTTACCTTATCGCTCGTGTTCTCCAAGAAACAGCCGGTAACCAGTCCAAGGCTGCTAAAATCCTGGGTATCACTCGAGGCAAGATTCGGGATCGCATTGCCGAGTTCAACGTGGTCCTTAATAAAGTTGTCAATTTCGAGCAAAAGCGGGATTGACCCGAGCGGCCCCAATTCGCCGCCGACACCGGGTCCGTTCACCACCGGCACTGAACGCTTAACAACCATGCCGGTTCTTCGCCGTTCGGCGTTCTCAACGAGCCACAGATAAGCACTGGGTTGGCTCGTGCGACCAACAATCGGTCGCATTTCGTAAGTCTCAATACAGCATGAACTCAAACGTCGCCGAAGTGCCCAGGTTCTCTAACTTCGGGACACTCGGCACCAGCATTGCACGGCTCTATCGAAAACGACGTTGCCTCGTGGATGGTGACACCCCTTTCACATTGTCCGTGTATTGGGCTGGAACGTTTTGCAGGATGGAGACTTGGTGATCACAGAGTCCGACTTTGGTGAGGTTCAGCCTGGCAGTTTGGAATCGCCATCGGCAGAGTTGTTGTTCATGGTGAGAGGTTTCACGGCGGCGGAAGAATTGGCTTGATCGCCGTCGCTGGCCAAGGAAAGTGTTCTCCGATTTTGAGTTCAGGTTTGTGGGTCCCCGATGCCCTACCCTACGCGAAGAGATGCTGTGAATTACGGTTTAGCGGTATTGAGCGTTGCCGCTACCCTGCTCGTCCAGTTGGTCTTAGATCCTTTCTGGCGATCTGCCGAGATGCGGTATTTGGTGCTCTTGGTGCCGGTCACCATAAGCACCTGGATTGGTGGCCGGGGCCCCGGGTTAGTTGCCACGGTCCTCGCAGCAATAGCCGCGGACTACACTCTCATCGATGGATCAATGGATCTGTCGCCAAGCGTCCTGCACAACAACATCGCGTTGCTACTGTTTCTCACCGAGGGCGTGGCGATAAGTCTGCTGGCCGGGATGCTTCAGCAATCGGAATCGCGCAACATCGCCATCATGCGGAGTGCGATTGATGGTGTAATCACCGTGGATCTGCAAGGGCAGATTGTCGATTTCAGTACTGCAGCGGAATACTTATTCGGCTATCGCCGAGCGGAAGTTCTGGGCCGGAAATTGACGGAATTGATTGTGCCACGCGACGTTCGGGAACGTGAACGGGCCGATCTGTGGCGGGAGCTCAGCACTGGGCAAAATCGAGTGGTCGGCCCGCGCATTGAAATGACCGGGTTACAGGCCAACGGCACGGAATTCCCCGTTGAGTTGTCCATGACTCGTCTCCCCCAGGATGGGCCGCCCCTCCTGGCCGGCTTTGTGCGGGATATTCGTCCTCAAATGCAATTGGAGCATCAGCTAAAGCGCCAGATGCAGATCGCCCGCCTTCTGCAGCAGGCCAATACCTTGTCGTCGACTACCCGGTCGTTTGAAAACGTTCTGCAAAACTGTCTGGATATGGTTTGCGAGATTACCGGATGGCCGGTGGGGCACATTTACTTGCCGGACGAGAAGCAGCGGGAGTTGGTAGCGTCTGGAATCTGGCATCTGGATGACCCAGGGACGCCGGCCACGATGTGGCGCGCGACCCGATCGCAACGCCTCCGCCGCGGCGAAGGACTTCCCGGACGTATCTGGGACTCTGGCGAGCCGGAGTGGATGGCCAATGTGAATCCCGGCAACACAGTTCCGGGCGATCCGCAATCTTCCGATCCAAGCATTCAGGGCGCCTTTGGATTTCCCGTTAAGATCAATCAGGAAGTCGTGGCCGTGATGGAATTCTTTACCTCCGAAGAAATGCCTCCGGACGCAGAGATGCTGGCCCTGCTGGGGAGCGTGGGAGAACAGTTAGGGCAAGTCATCCAGCGACGCAGGCGCGAAGAACAGCTGCGCAAGGCGAAAGATGCTGCCGAGGCTGCCAATCGGGCCAAGAGCGAATTCCTGGCGAATGTCAGTCACGAAGTGCGTACGCCCATGAACGCAGTGCTGGGCATGCTGCAAGTCGTGCTCGGGGAAGAACTGCCGCCGGTTGTCCGAGATAATCTGAAAACCGCTGCGGATTCCGCCAAAACGCTGATGTCTCTGCTCAACGACTTGTTAGATTTTTCACGCATGGAAGCGGGGCGATTCCAGTTGGAGGCCGCGCCGTTCAACCTGCGCGACGGAATTACTGCGGGTCTGAAAACCCTCTCGCTCAAAGCGCAGGAAAAGCGACTGCAATTGACGTGCAGTATCGATGCCGATGTGCCTGATCAATTGATCGGCGACGTCCGTCGCTTGCGACAGGTTCTGTTGAATCTGACCGGCAATGCTATCAAGTTCACCGAACAGGGTGAGGTCGCTGTTTCCGTGGCGCTGATCAAACCAGACGAGGCTGACCTCAACGACAATCCCTCAGCGCCAAGTGAACCGACTGACTCCTGGCAAAACCGCACGACGAATTCGACGAGCGAGGGCACTCTAGATCACGACCAACTTCGTCAACGGATTGTCTGGCGAGAGTCGACGTTGGTGCGGCGAGACCCCGACGAGAGTGAGTCCCCGAAGTCTTCGGTTATCGTCCCTCGGTCGAATGGAGAAAGCCATCATGACACTGATGTCACGCTGCACTTGATTTTGATGGATACCGGAATTGGTATTAGCCCCGACGATCAATCCAGAATTTTCGAGCCTTTTACGCAGGTTGATTCCTCCTCGACTCGGCGACACACAGGAACCGGACTTGGTTTGACAATTTGTTGCGAGCTAGCCCGGCGCATGGGTGGCGTCATGTGGGTTGAAAGTGAACTTGGGAAGGGGAGCCGGTTCCACTGCACTGCTCGTTTTGGAGTTCAACCAAAGCAGAAGTCAATCGCGGCGCCAGCGGAACCATCTCACGCGGATGCATTTGCCAGTCTCACGACTCGACCACTGCGCGTACTGCTGGCTGAGGACACACCAGCGAATCAGAAGGTGGTGTCCGCCATCTTGGCCAAACGTGGACACCAAGTTGAAATTGCGCACGATGGCCGCGAAACAATTGACATGGTGCGCAATCACAAGTTTGACGTCGTACTCATGGATGTTCAGATGCCGCACATCGACGGGTATCAAGCCACCAGAGCAATTCGTCGGCTTGACGAGGCCGGACAGGCGCGAATTCCGATTGTCGCCATGACCGCACATGCGATGAGTGGCGATCGCGAGCAATGCCTGGCGGCTGGGATGGATGATTATGTTCCCAAACCCATTGATGCAATGGAATTGATTCACACCATCGAACGATTGGTGGTCGAAAGAACAGCGCAATAACGGGTACGCATCTTCCATGTCGTTCATACCTGCGAGCGTAACATTTCGATTGAGTGCGTGACAGACATGATGATCGTTCAGCCGTCGTATCCAAGTTATTACCGGACTCGATGCGAGAAAAAAACAGTCTTTGGTTGAAACACCCAAAGCTGCGACAGTCGAACGACTTGAGCGTCTTACTACTGCTGTCGGCAAGTACTTGGCCGGTTCGTGGCACGATCATTGCGAGCTCTTGTTATCCAGTTGCGCTTAATCCGTGCACTACGGTGATTGGCTCCTAAGGAATGTCTTTAGGCCTAAGGGGAGCCATATCAAAGTAATATTAAGGAGACAGTAGCATGACCAAAAAAAGAATTCTCATTGCGGTTCTGCTCGGAATTATCGGAATCGGAGTCGTTGGGTTTAGCCTTCGGGCACCCAAAGTGTTCGCTTCCGAATCGGTCCAGGGGGTCGTCATGAGTGCGGGGAATTCGCAGTTAATGATTGTCCCAGCAGCTGGCGATGTCCTTGAATTCAGCGTGGCGCCGAACGCCCGAATCATGCGTGATGGCGAGGTATCAGAGTTGCAGGAACTCCACCCGAAAGATCACGTGAGCGTCACCTGGACTGGAAATGGAGAAGAGCGGACGGCGACGGAGATCGTGGCGCGCTCGCCGTACTGACTTCGAATAATCGAAGAGTGAGCGGGCGAACAGACCCTGTTTACAGTCGATTTGCAAAATGGAGGTGCATCATGAAACGGATCATCTTAATTGCCGTGGTGTTAACCGGGCTACTGATACCGGCCGTGAACGGCTATGCAGGCAATCGTCACTATCGTAGGTCTGGCGGCTCGTATGCTGGTACAGCCAGGGCATACGCCGGTCCGTCCCGCGCGTACTACAACTGGTCGTCCTACGCGTATGGACGTGCTAGCTATAGCTATGCCGCCCCTTACGGCTTCTACGGCCCTTACAGCGGCTATGGCACATACGGTCGGACTTACTACCCGTATCCACAAAGCGTTTACTATTACCCAGGTGCCGTGTACGGTCCTAGTGTGGGCTGGGGATACTGGTAGTCTCAAACGGTGTGATGAAAACATCACCGTAATGCGCATTCGCCATCGTCCCAGTTTTGATGCGCGCGTGAACCGAGGCTCGTACAGACTGGGCGCCACTACTAACCGATCAAGTCTGCTGGCGATTTCTAGGCGTCGCAGACTTTCACCGCTTGGCGCAGACCGACGAGCGGATCCACGGTAGGGATGAACTCGTGTCCCACGTAACCCTTATATCCGATATCGAGCAGCGCTTTCATGATCGGCCCGTAGTTGATTTCTTGCCGATCGTCCAACTCACCGCGACCGGGATTGCCCGCGGTATGGATGTGGTTGATCGCCTCTTTGCACTGGTGAATGCGAGTGATGATGTCGCCGTCCATAATCTGCACGTGGTACACGTCGAAGAGTAAACCCAATCTCGGCGAACCAACTTGGCGGATGATCTCCATGCAATAGTCGATGTGGTCGCCTTGATAGCCGGGATGTCCTTTCATCGGATGATTGCCGACGCGGCTATTGAGCATTTCCAGTGACAGGTTGATTTTCTTTTGCTCGGCGTAGCCGACGATTTGCTTAAAACCCGCGACACAATTCTTGATCCCCTCATCGGGCTCGATGCGGCGGCGGTTGGCTGGCAGCTTGCTCACATCCGGGTTTTTGCCAGCGGCCCATTCCCCCGTGTCTTCGGCGAAGCCTGTAAAGGTAATGACCGTGGAAAAGCCGGCGTCGGCGCAGTGGTTGATGGACTTGCGCAGCATCTCCACGCAACCGGGTTGGTATTTGGGATTGTTCATTCCTTGCGTGAACAAGTGGCTGGGGGCAATCGCGCAGGCGAGTCCGTGCTTTTTCAAAGTGCCCCAATCTTTGGGGTCGACAATTTCAACGCTCTTGCAGCCGAGCCGTTTCGCGACCTGGCACAACTGGTCCAATTCATAGTGTCCATTAAAGCACCATTGGACGATCGAATGCTGGATCCGGCCTTGCGGCTGGTATTCGCCTTCCGCAGCCGACGCCGCAGAGGCCGACACGAGTGCCGCCGCGCCTGTTGCGAGCGCGGTCTCCTGCAGCCATTCACGACGAGAGACCGAGGAAGTCGATTCGCGTTCCGATTTCATACATACCTCGTTTAGCAGAACTATGTGAGCCGGTGGATTGGGCAGCAGCACAGACGCCTACGGTACGGCGATCGCGACCGGATGACAAGCGCCAAGGCACGTTACCACCGCTCAATCCGGAACAATCGGTCTCCAGCGGAAACGACGTCTCCCGACACTTTCGCTGCCGCGCGACCCGGGAGAACCTATCTTTCACTAATGTGGACGTTGCCCATTTCGTTCGAAATTGCTTCGTCGCAATGTCACGGGGGAACGGCGATGGAAGAAGAAGAAGAAAGATTTATTGTG
>CAZFLF010000267.1:0-7979 GCA_964519825.1 uncultured Pirellulaceae bacterium
CGACGCTGCGAGTAATGTACTTAAAAAACGGCGGCATTCTCTTGGCCCGGCTGCCCATTGTGCCCGGATTGGCGGAACGAGTCGTGGCGGAAATCCCCGACGACAACCCGCGCTTGCAAGCCGAGGGCTTCGTGCGCGGCATAAACAGCGAAGTGACCGACCTCGTGGTCCAACGACAACTCATCGCGATTCGCATGCGCAAGAGGATTGCTGAAGGCAAACTCGACGAAGCGGAAAAGCTATTCGAAGAGTTCCGGGGATTGAAGACATTGACCGATATGCAGCAGCTGCTCAACACGCAGATGAAGCGGCAGATGCCCACGAACAGCGCATTGGTCAAACAGAAAATCGAGAAACTGTATGGAGACGAACGTGAGTTGCTTGCCAAGTACATTGATGCCGACTTAGAGATCAAACTGCTCGCGGAACTGACACAAGCCCGCGCCAACCCAGCGGCACCGCCGGCGGACGAAAGTCCCGAAGTTCCGAATGTCATCGAAAAAGCGAAGCCCGATCCGGACAAAAAGACCGCGTTGCTTGAGGCAGCGCCACCCAATGTTGGCGCGAATTCCGGCAAATAGCTATCGTTGCTTTGCGGATTTCGTTAACCCATCCAACCGCGCAACACGATCCCCAATAGCAACCCCAGCGCGAGGGACAGTGGAATCGCCAAGGCCAAGCTCATGACAAGGTGATCCGGACGTCCACGTCTAGCCTCATCCCGGATCGGCAATGGCGGCGGCATGGGAACGCGCCGCGTGGGTTTTGTCTCTTGCATCCCCGACGAAAACGGAATGGTCCCCTGCGAATTCTGGCTCACACTTTCCTGCTTGCTGGAATCGATGTCGTCTGGCTCGACCGCGGTATCACCGGGGGGATTTTCATTGCCGCCTGTTGGCAACGGTGCCGCGGTCCAGGGTGAGCGCGACATTTGGCGAGATGGAATTGGGCTGACCTCGCTGGCCCACGATTCCAGACGTTTGGCGACCTCGGCGGCGCTTTGGATCCGCTTTGCCGGGTCTTTCTCCATCATGTCCGCAATGACTTCCACGAACTCTTCGCTGATATCGGCCACAAACTGCCGCGGATGCCAAGGCGTCTCATTGCGGATTCGTTGGGCCTTGCTCGCCGCCGTCCCACCAGGAAACGGGACTTTGCCAGTGACTGCGTAATACAAGGTGCAACCGAGCGAGTAGATATCGGTCACCTTGGTGACTTCGTGGGGATTGCGAATTTGTTCCGGCGAAAGGTAGTCGGGAGTGCCGACAATCTTACCGACTCGCGGGTCGTCATCCTTTTCCTCGATGCAGCCGGCCAGTCCCAGGTCGGAGACTTTCGCGATCCCGGTAGGCGTGACCAAAACGTTGCCCGGCTTGACGTCGCGATGAATCAGACCGCTTTGATGAGCGAAATCTAATCCCAACGCGGCCTGCATGATGACGCTGGCCGCTTGTTGAATGGTCAACGGTCCTTGCGAGCGAATGAGCCGTCGCAGATCGAGGCCAGCGACGTACTCCGTGACCAGATAATGGACGTTCCCGTCGTGACCAGCGTCGTAGGCGCGCACGAGATTCGGATGGTCCAACTTGGCTTGCAGGCGGATTTCACGCGCAAAATTGTTGATCGCATCCGGAGTCGACTTGTGTTGCGGCAGGACTTTCACTGCGCATTCGCGCCCCAGAACCTTGTGCACCGCTTTGTAGACATGCCCCATTCCGCCTTGGCCAATCCAATCCGTGATGATGTAGGGACCCAAATCGAATCGCGTGCGACCGTCGCGCAGCTGCTGGGCTTGATAGGCGGTGACAATGCCCAACTCGACCAATTTGTCTGCGATCTCTTGATCCGACAGGCTCGCCGTCGTCGCACCGTCGGCCGCGGCAGCGTGCAGTGCGGCTTCACTGCGTGCCAAGTCTGATTCACTAACCAGACCGCTTAGCAACGCTCGACTGCGAAACATCGATTTGGTCATGATGGCACCACGGGGTGCGGACACTTTACGAACACGCCGGCCACTCCGGCAAGCCATTGGGATGCAACAAGGGACCTGCAATACATTAGCTTTCGCAGCGGGTGAGCGCCAAGGAATCCTCCGAGAATGCGCTCGGCTGGCCAGTGTTAGTCGCGAATGCCCAGTTTGTGCCACGGGGGCGGGACTGGGGCGATCAGCACGAGTGGTGTACCTCGCACCGGGTGCACGAGTTCTAGTTGGCGTGCATGCAACGCAATCCCGTCCGGCCAATGCTGGTTAGATCCGTATTTCTTATCGCCGATAATTGGCCAACCACGCGTGGCGAGTTGTACGCGAATCTGGTGTTTGCGCCCCGTTTCCAGCCCGACTTCGACGAGCCAGCCGACCGATACCGGCCGTACCGTCCGATAGCTCAACCTGGCTTCTTTGGCATCTGCGGTTTCCGCCTCGGCCACGACCACCCTCCGTTGCGGGTCGTCGTGAGTCAACCAATCGACACAGCGGCCGGACGGGGGATGCGGTTCGTGTTCGACCACGGCCCAATAGGTCTTGCGGGTTTCCCCGTGGGCGAACAGGGATGTCAGCCGGGCGGCCGCCTTGGAGGTGCGCCCGAAGACAACTACCCCGGTGACTCGGGAGTCGAGACGACTGACCACTCCCAAATAGACATTGCCCGGTTTGCCATATCGCGACTTGATATATTGCTTAGCCAATTGAACGAGACTCGTTTCGCCGGGGAGAGCACCTTGTGTCGGCACGCCGGCTGGCTTGTTCACCACGAGCAGATGATTATCTTCGTGCAGGATTTCCAGATCTCTCGCGTGCATAGGCCGCACCCGGTCCTACGGGACCGATTCGAGGTTGAGAATAGGGAGCGGAGGCCGTAGCATCGAAACGGCGGACCGGTCAATTCGATGTGGATAAGGTACAAAACCGGTTTTGGCATTCCGAGCAGTAATTTGCAATGACGCCACCGCGATTGATCTTAGCCAGTGCTTCACCACGCCGCCGCGAGCTACTCGTGGAAGCGGGCTATGTCTTTGAGGTCCTCCTGCCGAATCCCGCTGCGGAGGATGCCCCCCTGCCTCAGGAGACGCCGCCGGAACTGGTGGCCCGGCTGGCCAGGCAAAAGGCTGGGGATATCGCTCAGCGAGTGGACCAAGGAATCGTCATTGGCTGCGACACGGTCGCCGAATGCGGCGGACAAATCCTGGGCAAACCGCGCGATCGCCGGCACGCCCGTGAAATGTTGCGGCAGCTTCGGGGACACGTGCATCACGTGTACAGTGGACTCTGCTTGTGGCGCCGCCCCGATGATCGAGTGCTGACGAAGGTCGAATCCACGAAGCTAAAAATGGAAACGATCCTGGACGCGGAGTTGGAAAGTTACCTCAGTTCCAGGTTATGGGAGGGAAAAGCAGGGGCATTTGGTTATCAAGATCGACATGGCTGGCTGCGCATCGTCGCTGGGAGTGAGTCCAACGTGGTGGGACTGCCGCTGGAACTGCTGCGGAAGATGTTGGACGAATTCGTGTGAAAGTCGAGGAGATCTTCGTGCCAAACGAATTTGCAATTTGCACCGGTCCATTCGCAATTGTCAGCCATCGCCAAGAGGTCGTCGTACATTCGCTGCTCGGAATCCACAACCATTTGAGTTCCGCCTGTGTCGTCCCAAAACGCTAGTAGCAGTTCCACAAGTTCAACTCCAGCCCCTCCGGCGCATCTCCAGCGCGCGCTCGGTCCGTTCACGGCGATTGCGATCGTTGTGGGCAGCGTGATTGGCTCAGGAGTATTTTTCAAACCTGGGACTATTGCCACCGCGGCGGGGAGCTTTCCGCTGATTATTTCGGTGTGGATCCTGGGAGGCGTGCTCTGCATGATGGGTGGGGTTTGTTTCGCCGAACTTGCCGCGATGTTTCCCCAAGCCGGCGGACTCTATGTATATCTCCGCGAGACCTATGGCCGGCTGACCGCATTTCTGTTTGGTTGGAGCGAGGTACTGCTGGCCAAGCCTGCCGGGATTGGTGCGCTGTCCGTCGCTTTCACCGGCTGTCTGGATTTAATCTGCGGGAGTGGGTTGTCGGAACTCACAAAGATTGGCATCGCAGCGGGAGTGATCACTGGATTAGCCGTCATCAATATCCTGGGGGTTGCCTGGGGTGGGCGAATGCAATTGGCAATGACGATTATCAAAGCCGGATCGGTGGTGACCGTTGCCGCTCTTCCGTTCGTCTTGATGCCGTTCCAGGAAACTATTCAGCTCGAAAACTATTTCTCGGTCGCTCCACCCCAGCAGCTGACCTTGGCAACTCAAGTTGGGGCGGTGCTGTTGGCGGTGATGTGGGCGTACCACGGCTGGCACGGAGTTACGCCGCTGGCTGAGGAGATTCGCGATCCGCAGCGCAATGTGCCGCTCGGGTTGATTGGCGGGATCGGCATCGTGATGGTCCTGTATGTTTCAGCCAATATTGCCTATCACGGCATGCTGTCGATGACTGAGTTGCAATTGGCGGGACAAAACGGGGCGGAACAAATGCTCATGAAACTTGTCGGCCCAATCGGTCAATCCACAATGGCGGTGATCATCATGTGTAGCACGTTTGGCGCGATGAACTCGAACATTCTCGAGACACCGCGGGTGGCGTTCGCCATGGGGCGTGACGGTGTCTTTTTTCGTTCGCTCGGCCTGGTACATGCAACGTTTCGCACACCTGTTCTCGCCATTCTGGTCACGGCCGCGATGAGCATCGGCATCCTCATCGCCGTCGCGATTGGCAAACAGTGCGTCGTGGGAATCCATCCCGAAGAATTGTCCTCCGAACTGGCCCAAGAATTTGTAGTGGGTTTGCAGCAGAACACCGTCTTCAATTTGCTCACCAACTTCGTTGTATTTGCTTCTAGCATCTTTCACATGCTGGTCGTGCTGGCCGTATTCATCCTGCGTCGCCGGCGGCCGGATGCGCCGCGGCCTTACCGGACATTTGGGTATCCCTTCGTGCCGGCCGCGTTCCTCGTGATTTACCTGTGGTTCATGGTGCAGATTTATCGAGGCAGCCCCGTGGAAGCCAATTTCGGGATCTTGCTCATCGCACTCGGAGTTCCAGCTTATTGGGCGTACCAGCGTTGGTCGCGAGTGACCGCCAAATAACCCAGACCGTGGCCGCGTCTCTCCGAGACGCGCTGCCCTAGAAGCAGGCTGAGGTTGCCAATCGAGGGCCGCGCGTCTCGGAGAGACGCGGCCACTAGAACTTCAGCAGGTTGTCGCGGAGCAAGGTGAACAACCCAGCGGCGATCATATCGGCTGTCGTTCCGGGATTACGACGATGTCCGTCGCTGCGCAACCAGAAATCAAAATCGGCAAGTGCCGCGTTATACGCTTCGTCGCCGGGCTGACCCGTCTCCAGAATGGACGACGCCAGCCGAGTGATGTGAGCCGCCGCGTCGCGCCCACATTTCCGCGCGATCAGACTATCAGGCTCTTGCGCCAAGAGCCGCACATGGGCGTGGACAATCGAATCGGTGAGGGACCAACCCGCGGCTTGTCCTTCCAGTAGCCACGGTGCGACGCAGTTGAACACCGTCGCGAATCCAGTCACGTACTGCCGAGCAACTAAATCCCATCCAGCTGCCAGCTGCATCGCATCGAGCAGATTGTCCGGCGCCTTTCCGGCAATATCTAAGTCGTCGATTCGGCCGAGTCCTCCGGGCTGAGCCAGCCGGATCGCGGCATACACATTCGCGGAATCCGCAGCGGACAGGTTCGACAAGACGGGGTGCAGCCCGGCTGCCAACGGCTGATTTAACGGCACGGTGGCCAGCGGAGAAAGTAATAACACAACGCCGAGATTGGTGTTGGTTCTTACCAATTGTTGCGTAGCGGATATCGATTGCAGGACGGTTTGGCCGACTGGTTGCGAGGTCGCTCGGTCCATGAACGGCGCGATGGCCACGGCGCTGATGACGAAGTCATTGAACGTCAAGTTATCGAAATCCGCTCCGCGATGCACGTTGCCCGGCTTCGGTGCGGAGACTTCCAACAGGCATGCCAATGTCGCGCATTGGCCGATGCTCAGTCCCCGCGCGGACTTCGGTGTGAAATCCACCGTCCCTGGCGGATTAGCTGGATCCTCACGTCGATCGGTCGCTGAATCGCGGCTCATTCCGGCTTGGCATCATCCGGTTTCGTATCACCGGGCTTCGTTTCATCCAGCTTCGTTTCGCCCAGCTTCTCATCAGCCGCTTTTTTATCGGTCGGTTCCGTATCAGCCGGTTTGGCATCCTCTGGGGCCTCAGCCGGCAGTTCGCCGAGTGCCTTGTCGACGAGCTTTTTCAGTTCGCCGCCGATGTCTACTTTGTGTTCCTCGTCTGGCACCATCGCCTCGTCTGCAAGCCGTTTGCATTCCTTAAGGAACTCCCGCAGTTTTTCATCGCTGACTTCATCTTTGAACTGTCGCTGCCCATTGGACATTTTGTTGGAAATGTGATTCAACGCGACGTCCAGTTGCTCCTGAGTGATCTTTTCTTCGATGACGCCGCGCGCGACGCGTTGCAGGGTCTTTTCGGCCTCCGCCTTCTCTTCGGGAGACAGTCCGGAATTGTCGATGTACTTGACCTTCGCGCCGAATGCGATCAGGAGGTCCATCAAGGGTGATTTCGTAAAGTCCTCAACAAGAGTGCCAAGTTTTTGTATGTCGACCTTACCTTGCTTGTATCCGTCGACTAAGCGATCGACTTGCTGCATCACCATCCGCTTATCGTCGGCTTCGAGGTCGGATTCTTCGATGGCTTGGGCAATTCCCTGGCGCGTCCAGTCGGGGAGCTTCTGCACGACATACCAAGCAGCGATGCCGCCAACGATGGCCAGGACGACTGAAACCCCCAAGCACCCCAAGAGACAACTCACGCAACCGCAACCCGATTTTTTTGTCGGTGGTAGCGGCTGTTGCTGCGACGGCGAGATATACGCATCGGACGGCTGAATCGGCTCCGAGGCGAAGGGTTTCTGACTCGGAAACGGTTGCGGATTCGGAGCGGGGTCGTCGTAAATTGAACTCATATCTATTTCCCGGGTTTGCGATTGGAAGCACTTGGGGCGGCGAGAGGGGCTGACACGCTTCCGGACGGTTGTAGGAGTTTAGCACACGCGATGAACTCTGCCTGAGGCTATCGGCCAGAACACTGAGAGTCTGTGCTGTCAAAATGGCACGCCAGTAGTTCGTTGCCTGCCGTGAATCTTTGCGAATGTGGCGAACAAACCCCGAAAACTCCGTGTAGCCAATAACTTAAGCGCTAAGCTGGTCATTGGCATTCCGGTTGCTTTAATGTGCGGCTTCCCAATTCGGACTGCCAAATTATGTCGTCGAAGTTTGACGCTGAGATGAACGTTATCGTGACACAAAAGGCTGACGTTTTGGCTCGGTCCGCACACTGAATCATTGTCCGAACTTGCAAGAGGAGGAATCGGTCGTGGCAAAAAATATGGTTTTTGATGACGAAGCACGTCAGCCGTTATTGGCGGGTGTCTCGAAGCTGGCTCGTGCGGTTCGCAGTACGCTAGGCCCGCGGGGCCGCAACGCGGTCCTCGACAAAGGTTGGGGCTCTCCCAAAGTTACCAAGGACGGCGTCACGGTCGCTGAAGACATCGAACTGGATGACCCGGAGGAGAATCTGGGTGCACAACTCGTCAAGGAAGCGGCCAGTAAGACTAATGACGTGGCGGGCGATGGAACGACGACTGCCACGGTCCTCGCCGAGGCAATTTATCGCGAGGGCTTGAAGATGATCGCGTCCGGAGCCGACCCGATGGCACTCTCGCGCGGCATCGGAAAGGGAACGGAAGCCATCTGTGAAGCCATCAACAAGCTCGCCATTGCAATCAACGAAAAAAGTAAGAAGGAAATCCAGCAGGTTGCAACTATTGCTGGCAACAATGACCCGACGATTGGCACTGTTCTGGCCGACGCCTTCATGAAAGTTGGCAAGGACGGCGTGATTACGGTCGAAGAGG
>CAZFLF010000268.1:0-7964 GCA_964519825.1 uncultured Pirellulaceae bacterium
GATGCGACTAACAACACGCTGGTGGCGGGCATCGGCCTCTACAGCAGCTTGAACCGCACCGGGGGGGACCGGGTAGGTATCGTGCGTACGATCAACGGTGGCACAAACTGGCTAAACCCCGGCAGCACCGGTCTGTCCGGCGCAAACATTTCCGGCATCGCTGCACGCGGTGCGAACATCGTCGTGGGAGTTAATACTTCCGACGCCTTTACGTGTGCCTCTATCGGCGTCTTCCGCAGCACCAACACCGGAGGCAGTTTCACCAAGTTGACGTTCGCAACGAATGGGATACCCGAAGGAGTAGTGCATGACTTGGTCGCGGATCCAACGACTACGGGAGTGAACACCACGACGCTGTATGCGCCCGTCATTTTCGCGGGTACTTGCAGCGCCGCGCCAAACGGCATCTACAAATCCACGAACTCCGGCGTCACCTGGTCGAAGGTTAGCGACGCGGCCATGGACGCGTTGATCGTTGATGGCCCGACCAATAATGTCGAGATTTCCGCTCGCGGCAGCCACGTCTTCGCCGACATTATTCAGAATGGGCGTCCCGCCGGCATTTTTTACTCGGCCACAGGTGGCGCTTCCTGGACCGCCATGGACCTGGCACGAACGCCCGAGGGGACTCCGCTGTCAATCAACACCGTGACCCCGGGGTTCCCGATTGTCATCAACACGAGCCCCACCCAGCATGGCTTAAACAGCGGAATGGAAGTGAAAATCGCGGGGGTTACGGGAACCACCGGGGCTAATGGCGTCCGTACCGTCAACGTACTGTCGTCAACTTCGTTTTCCCTGAATAACACTTTCGATTTTACTCCGTGGTTTGGTGGCGGTAATTGGCAAAAGGTCGTGGGCCTTAGCCCGAGGGAGAAACCTGGCAGCCAAGGGGGCATCCACGCTTCGATTCGGCAAGATCCAACCACGCCGACCACCGTTTACATCGGTGGCGATCGCCAGGACTTCCCCTTTCCAAACTTCCTCGGGGCGGGCGACTTTAGCGCTCGCATCTTCCGCGGTAACGCCCTCGTCACGGCGACCGGTGCCGTTCCGTCACCGCAGTGGAAACATCTGACCCACTCCAACGCCGTAGCTGCGATTCCCGGCGGCGGCACGGCCAGCGGAAGCGCTCCCCATGCCGACTCGCGAGAAATCGTCTTCGATGCCAACGGCAATCTGATCGAAGTGGACGACGGCGGCATCTATCGCCGCACCAGCCCGCAAAGCAACACCGGCGATTGGTTTTCGCTGAATGGCAATCTGCAGATCACCGAGCAACACGACATCGCTTACGACACCATCTCGAATATCATCATCAGCGGCAACCAGGACACTGGTACCACGCAGCAACAGGCGCCGGGCGGTTTGGTCTGGAATAGCGTGTCGACGGCCGATGGCGGTGACGTGGCGGTTTCCGTCCATCCGACCAACCCCGCTCAATCCGTACGCTATTCAAGTAACCAGAACTTGGGTACGTTTCGCCGCCGCGTTTACGGCCCAGCGAATAATCTCATTAGTACAACAACCTTGGCGTCGATCCCCGATCCGCAATTCGTCACGCCCCTCACAATCAATGCTGTTAACCCGAATAGGTTGGTGATTGGCGGATCAAGTTCTGTTCGCGAGTCTTTAAATCAAGGCACTTCCAATACGGCAGTCACCGGCGGCTCCGCGGTCAATCCCAACGCCTTGGCGTACGGTCACGCCTCGGATGCCAACCTGATCGTAGCCGGCTCGGGGAACTCGGTGCTGGTTCGTCCCACGTCCGTCGCGACATCTATGGCCGCCACGCCAACTCCCTTTCCCGGTGGATTTGTCATCGATGTACTGCTCGATCCGAGTGTGGCGGGGACGCTTTTCGTGCTCACCAAGGACTCCGTGTGGAAGACCCCTAACTTGGGTGTGACCTGGACGAACGTCAGCGGCAACTTGCCCACTTTGGCCGGCAAGTTTCAGCAGTTGGAATACGTTGAGGGATCTTCTGACGACGGACTCGTAGTCGCCACGAACCACGGCGTCTTTTTCTCCAAGGCCAGCGCGGGCTTTACTACGTGGGCCAAGCTGGGTACCGCGCTGCCGAATGGCTTGGCGTTCGACCTGGATTACGACCCAGCGGACGACGTCCTGGTCGTCGGGACCTTGGGCCGAGGCGCATGGAAATTGCCCAATGCCAGCGACGTGATTACCAGCGGGGAAACTTCCGTGGTACTGAATGGCTCTGGCAACTTAGTCATCACCGACGACAACGGCGGCGTAACGAATGACGCACTGACAATCTCAAGGAATGGCGCCAATGTCCGTGTCCGCGACCCCAACTCCGTCCTCGACGCTGGAAATGGCGCCACTCAGGTGGATCTCAACACCGTCGAGGTACCGCTGGCCAGTATCACCGGCAACATTTTGGTGAATTCGCTCGGCGGGAGCGACACGCTGACGGTTGGCTTCGCGGGGGGCAATCCAATCCCGGCGGGCGGCTTGAACTTCAATGGCGGAGTTGGCGCCGGAGACACACTCAGGGTGACCGGCGGCGCGTTCACCCAGATCACCGAGAACTTCACCACGGCCAACAATGGCAATATCCAACTCGTGCAAGCCGGACCGGTGACCCGCACGATCAATTACACGGGCTTGGCTCCTGTGTTGTTAAACGTCGGAAGCGTCAGCAACCTCATTTTCAATTTGCCGGCGGGACCCAATGTGGGCGTGGTCGTGGGGGACGATCTGGCAGCCGTGGCCAACACCTCACAGATTCGTGGCGCTTCCTTTGAAGACACCGCTTTCACGAATCCCAGTACCAGCCTGACCGTCAACCTGGGCAACAATGGCGATTCGATTTCTCTCTTGTCGATGGATGCGGCCTTCGCGGCGTCCACCATCGTGGACGGTGGCACCGGGGTGGACGCAATTACCGGCAACGCGTTGGCGAACACGCTGCGCGGTAACGGAGGCAACGACAATCTAAACGGCGGCGGCGGTAACGACACGCTGGTAGGTGGTCCAGGCAATGACACGTACTTTTTCGACACCGATGGAGCCCTTGGGACCGATACGCTGAACGAAGCTGGCGGCGGAACCGACACGCTGAACTTCAGTTCGACCACGACGCGATCGGTGGCCGTCAACCTGGCGAACGCGGCGGCGCAGGTCGTCAATGCAGGACTCACACTAATCCTGGGTTCGACCACAACTCTTGAAAACATCATTGGCGGTAACTTGGGGGACACGCTCACCGGCAACACGCTTGCCAATTCCTTCACGGCGGCCGGTGGCAGCGACAAATTGACCGGCGGCGGTGGCAGCGACACGCTCATCGGCGGTCCAGGCGATGACACCTACTTTTTCGACACCGATGGAGCCCTCGGGACCGATACGCTGAACGAGACCGGCGGCGGGATCGACACGCTGAACTTCAGCTCGACCACGACGCGATCGGTGGTTGTGAACCTGGCCAACGCGGCGGCGCAGGTCGTTAACGTTGGGCTCTCACTTATCCTCGGCTCAGCCACGACCTTTGAAAACGTGGTTGGCGGCAGCTTCGGGGACACGCTCTCCGGCAACACGCTCGCCAACACCTTCACGGCCTTCGGTGGCAAAGACAGTCTGACTGGTGGAGGTGGCAACGACGTGCTGATCGGCGGTCCAGGTGATGACACCTATTTTTTCGACACCGATGTGGCCCTCGGGACCGATACGCTGAACGAGGCCGGCGGCGGGATCGACAGGCTGATCTTCAGCTCGACCACGACGCGATCGGTGGCCGTGAACCTGGGCAACGCGGCGGCTCAGGTCGTCAACGCCGGGCTCTCACTGATCCTGGGTTCTTCCACGACTTTTGAAAACGTCGCTGGCGGCAGTTTGGGGGACACGCTCACCGGTAACCCACTCGCGAATACCTTTACCGGCGGGGGTGGAAATGACACGTTGACCGGTGGCTCCGGTAACGATACCTACGTGTTCGACACCGATGTGGCCCTCGGGACCGATACGCTGAACGAGGCCGGCGGCGGGATCGACACGCTTGATTTTGGTCTGACCACAACCCGCGCCGTCGTCATAAACCTGACCAACGCCGCGGCGCAAGTCGTGAACGTGGGACTTTCGCTCGTACTGAGTTCCGGAGCGACCTTCGAAAAAGTGGTCGGTGGAAGCTTGGGGGATACGATCACGGGCAACGCCCAAAACAATATCCTGCTCGGAGGACCGGGGGCTGATACGATTCGCGGAGGACTCGGCCGGGACTTGGTCATCGCCGGCACAGGTGCCGACATCGTCTTTGGGGAATCCGGCGACGATCTGATCATCGCGGGAACCACGTCGCACGACTCGAGCGAGGCTGCCTTGCGAATAATCCTGGCGGAGTGGACCGATACGACTAAGAGCTACCTTACCCGCGTCAACAACCTGCGGGCCGGTGTCAGCGGCAACAAGCTCAAGGCCTCCGGGGTCGGTGCCACAGTCTTCAATGATGGCGCTAGTGACAGTCTGACCGGCGGCCCTCAAGCGGACTGGTTCTTCGCCTCAGCGTCGGACGTCTTCACCGATCTCGTTGCCGGAGAGTTGACGGACACTCTCCCGTAAACTGCTGAGCCGTCTGTTCCGCGAGTTGTGCTTGGACGCCGTTCGTTACGATGCTGCCACGATCCGCCGCAGTTGTTCGAGATATGCTTCGCCGTCAAAAAGGGCTCGCACCGGAATCGAGAAACCAGAGATTGCTGTGCTGGAGATTTGGCCGTTTGCCGCTTTCGTCTGCAGGAAATAACCATCCGCACGCAATACGAATTGCTCAACCGTTTCCGAGTCGGTATCAATAATCCAGTACTCGCTGACGCCGTGCGCTGCGTAGTCTTTGAATTTCAAGCCTCGATCTCGCGCTTCGGTCGAATCCGACAACACCTCACAGACGAAATCGGGCACCGGAAACTTGACCGTCTCCGGTTTGATCAATGCAGCTTTCTCGCGTCCAAAGAACACCACATCGGGTTCGTAATCGTTGCGCGGAAAGACGCACAGTGCCTTCTCAGAGGCGACAAAACCCAACTTGTGCACCGTCACATGGGCGTCGAGCAATCCGAACAAGCGGCCTGTCGCCCTCAAATGTTTGCTACGCGAGGGTGAATGCACGATCACGTCCCCGTGAATGAATTCGGCCTTTTGATCCGGCGTGATTTCCTCGTAGAACAGCTCCCGTCGTTGCCTTTCCGCGTCCAGCCGAGCTACCAACGTCGCCACCGTCTCCGGAAGCGTCGGATCATCCAGCAACTGGTTCAGCAGATCGGTCATTTCTCGCTCCCACTCGCGACGCGGCGGTCGCTGCAACTCCAGCCAATCTTATCCCAACGGTTTGACTCTTGCCAACGAACGCCTACCAATGCCTCGTTCCGATCGGCCACTTTGGCCTAGTCCGATGATCAGGCGAGGAGATCGCTGATAACGGTTCCGGCGACGTCGGTCAGCCGGAAGTCGCGGCCGTTGAAGCGGTAAGTCAGTTTCTCGTGCTGCAAGCCGAGCAGGTGCAGCAGCGTGGCATGCAGGTCGTTGATGTGAACTTTCTTCTCGACGGCCTTATAGCCGAATTCATCCGTTGCTCCGTAATGAAAACCGCGCTTCACGCCGCCGCCGGCAAGCCAGATCGTGAATCCGTTGGGGTTGTGGTCGCGCCCTTTCGCCCCCTGCGAATCCGAAGTCCTTCCGAACTCGCCGCCCCAGATGACGAGCGTGTCATTGAGCAGACCGCGCGATTTCAGATCGGTCAGTAACGCGGCGGCCGGCTGATCGGTGTGCAAACCGTTCGAACGGTGGTTGGATTGTAAATCGGAGTGGCAATCCCAGGGGACGTCGTTGACGCTGCCGTCCCCCGCGACTCCCTTGCCGGCGAAGATTTGCACGAACCGCACGCCCCGCTCGACCAAACGGCGTGCGATTAAACACTGCCGAGCGAACGTCGCACATTCGGGCTTGTCTAACCCGTAGAGCTTCTGTGTCGCGGCGGATTCCTTGGCGATGTCCAAGGCTTCAGGAGCCGCCATCTGCATGCGATAAGCCAGCTCGAAGGAGTTGATCCGGGCCGCAAGGTCGGCTTGAGTCGGCCTCGCGATGGCGTGTTCTTGGTTCAAGGTGCGCACGAAATCGAGCTGCAGTCGCTGCTGGACGTCGCTGTGCTTGTCGTCGCGGGCGAGATTGTCGATGACTTCCTTGCGTCGTGCGTCCAGCGTCACGGCTTGGTAAGTCTTGGGCAAGAAGCCGGCTGACCAGATTTGATCGTCCCCCCGTGGCCGCGTGTCGTGCAGTACGACGTAGGCCGGCAAGTCTTCGTTCTCAGTTCCCAGGCCGTAGGTAATCCACGCTCCCATCGCCGGCAGCCCGGGACGATTTGTGCCGCACATCAATTCGATGGCGGCCGGAGCATGATTGTTTTGCCGCAGATACATCGAATGGATGAACGTCATCTCATCCACATGCTGAGACAAATGCGGAAAAATATCTGACACCCAGGAACCGGACTCGCCGTATTGCCGCCACTCGAACGGCGACTTCAAACACTTGCCGCTGGTGGTGAAGAATCCCGTTTTCGGGTCCGCACCCGCGAGTTCCTGGCCGTCTCGCTTCTGCAATTCGGGTTTGTAGTCCCACGTGTCCACCTGCGAGGGTGCCCCAGTCATGAACAGCCAGATGACTGACTTGGCTCGAGGAGCGAGATTCGGCGAGCGCGGCGCGAGCGGATTCACGGCGGCAGGCTGGCTGGCCAACGAGTGGTCGTGCAGCATGGCGGCGAGTGCCAACGATCCGAAACCGAGGCCAGCGTCTTGGAGGAAACGACGACGCGATGGAAGTGACAATTCGTGAGCGAACATAGGCGATCCTCGTAAGGAAATCGACTCAATCCACATAGACAAACTCATTCAGACACAGCAACAATTGGCAAAATTCGGTGAGTGCTTGGTCCGTGTTTGAAGACGCTCCTGCAAGTTGTTTGATAAATGAGAGCATGCGGTCACGTTCGGCTTGGGTAGGCAGGCGGGCGAAGGCAATTTGATATACCTTGCTTACCGCCGATTCCAGTGACTCGTCGCCAGTCGGCTTGATCCGCGCGGCAAGCTTCTCGGCCTGCTGACGCACGAACGGCGAGTTCATCATGGCGAGGGCCTGCGTGGGGACGGTCGTGCTGACACGCTCGCCGATGCTTTGCGTCGGTTCGGGGGCATCGAACATCGTCATGAACGGAATCAGCTCGCTCCGCTTCACGCGGAGGTACACGCTGCGGCGCGGGACGTTTTCGAGCACGCTGGGACCGTACATCGTCGTGTCGAGCGAACCACCCGCGGCGAGCAGCGCGTCGCGGATGACTTCCGCCTCTAGCCGACGCGGCTTGTGATGCCAGAGGAATCGGTTCTCCGAATCGATCTTCAAGTTTTCGGGATTGACTTCGTTGGACTGCCGATAAACGGAACTTAGCAGAATGAGCTTATGCATTGGCTTCAGCTTCCACCCCACTTTGACAAACTCGGCAGACATCCATTCGAGCAACTCTGGGTGAGTCGGTCGGTCACCCTGTGCTCCGAAATCGTTCGACGTGCCAACGAGTCCCTCGCCGAAATGATGCTGCCAAAGCCGATTGACCAGTACGCGCGCGAGCAACGCTCCGGCCCCGCGATCCGCATCAGTCATCCAGTTGGCAAGTCGAATGCGAGGGTCTTCGCTTGGCTCTCCGGAGTCGCGTGTTTTCTCCGCGCTCTGCGACTCCCCGGCAACCGCTGGGTTTTGGAGAGGCTCGCGAGTGCGGGAGAGGACTTGTAGGAACGACGGCGTCGCTTTGCCTTCTTTGTTGTCGACTTCGCCGCGGCGTAACAGGAAGACGTCCTCGCCGCCGGCTAAGGTGGTGTAGCCCTCCGTCAGCGGCGGGCGAGGTGCGCGTTCCGAATGTTCGCGCACCGCGTGGAAGTACTTAGCGGTCTCAGCATCAA
>CAZFLF010000269.1:0-7958 GCA_964519825.1 uncultured Pirellulaceae bacterium
AAGGCCGAACTAGCTTCGGTTCAATCGTTGGTTACGTGACATTCTGCGCCGCGAGAACGCTCTCGGGCAAATTGGTTTCTGGATTTATGGTGCCATTGAACCGATCGCTATAGTAGTGGCCGGTCACCATGATACGGCCAAGGATCATCGAATTGAATTCGGAAAGTTCTCGAGAAGGCACCCAGAGTTCTTGGTCTTCGTGCGATCCGACGACGTGAACGTCGAATCGTGCGACATAGTGATCGTCGATGTCGAACTCAGTTACGAAGCCGGCGAATCCGGAGTTGTCGTCCTTCGTGTTCCAATTCTTGGCGATGGCTTCTGCGTACGCGAAGTTCAGAACCGGATAGAAGATAGGCTGGTGTTCCAATCGCGGGGGGTATGCTGTCCATCCTGATGCCGCGATCAATTCGAGCTCGGTGACTCCAACGGGACGATAGAGCCGCAATGTTATGTCTCCATCTGTAGTCACACGCTACGGATAACCGGGCCGGGAGTTGACGACGATGAGCGAAGCGAACGCCCAACGTTAATCATACGTATTGTTTCGCCGATCGTTGATCCGCAACGGCGTCGTGAAACACGCGCTCACACTCGGCACCGTTAAACGGTACACCGAGTGAGCATTCCAAACCAAACAGCGCGAAACGCAAACCGCTATCGATGACGAGTAGCTCTTCAACGATTTCTGTCATCAAGTCAACTCCGTCGCCGAACGACCAAGGTAATCGGGTTGGCAGACCAACGGAATGGACGTTGGCAAACCGGAAGTCGTAATCGAACGAAACGACTTTGAAAACCGAGAGGCAAGCCAATTCCGGTTCACCGTTTTGTTCGGCGAGTTTCTTGCTACGGCTGGACCTGAGCAAAGAACGGTTTACCAGATTCGTCTTGAAGCTCAAGCTTCGGCCAGACCATCACTCGCATCCAATTCCAATTCCGCAGCTTTGGGAATGTCTTCCTGAATCTCAAGAGTTTGACCCTGCAGATCAAGTGATTTCCAGCGGGCAAACTCTGCGTCGTTTTGACTTGCGAAGACCAGGCCAACATTTGCCGGGATACCGTCCTCACAGCGGATCAATTCGACACCAGCGATGGTGAGGTTGGACGGCCAAGACGGTACCCGTGCAGTCATCCCGATCTTTACGATTCCATCAAGAATCTCACCAGCAACCACCAAGCCTCTGCCTGAGACGGTGAACGTACCGTGCGCTCTAAATCTGGCTGTCATCACAGTACCTGCCGAACGCTTCGATTAACGATGGTTTGAAATCCGGATTATTTTACTCCAGAAAAAGTAGGCCAAGAAAAAGTAGGCCAGGCGTTATTTGACCGCAAGGTAGGCAAATTGGGATAACTCGTCGTGGGGGGGCTTGCATTTCGTCCGGGCTCTGGGAAAAATTGATTATTACCCCCACGTAAAGGTTGTACTTGTAATGGGGGTATCCAGTAACCACCGACAGGGCTCGGGATATGCCAGGACGACCGAGGAAGGACGTGATCCGCGAAGACGTCGTCGGTGTGTATCACGCCTGGAGCCGCTGTGTCCGCCGCGCACGGCTCTGTGGGTATGACCCCGTCACTGGAAAGGATTACAGTCATCGCAAGCAGTGGATCTACGGACGTCTGCAAGAGCTCGCCCAGATCTTTGCCGTCGATGCCTGCGTCTACGCGATTCTTTCCAACCATTATCATTTGATTGTCCGCAACCGTGTGGACTTGGCCGCACAATGGTCGGACGAAGAAGTGGTTCGGCGGTGGTGGCAACTCTATCCCGAACGGCGGGACGAACATGGCGCGCCGGCGGAACCCGCGGAGGTGGAAATCCGCTCGCTCTTGGTGGACCAGGAACGGGTGGCCGAATTGCGCAAACGGCTCAGTAGCATCTCGTGGTTCATGAAGTCCTTGAATGAATGGATCTCGGTGCGCGCTAATCGAGAGGATCACGAGTCGGGACATTTTTTTGAGGAACGATTCCGTTGCCGCAGCCTGCTGGACGAGGGGGCTATCTTGGCCTGTGCGATCTACATCGACTTGAACGAAATCCGCGCCCAGTTGGCGGAAACTCCGGAAGAGTCGACCAACACTTCCGCCTATCGTCGCATACTGGCACGGATCACACGTCGTGAACGCGAGGCTAAGTTGGGCTCATCCCACTCTGGAATCGACTACCAAGAAGACGATCCGGACTACTGGCTCTGTCCGCTGGACGAGCGGGATCGTTCGCCCCTGTTGGGTCCGCCAGGCGTCGAGTCGGTCGCGGCTTCGCTGGCCTGCGATCGCACGGTGGGGAACGCGGCGACGGTGCACAAGTCCTGGCGGCACGGATTCTTGTCGACCAGCGTGGAAGAATACTTGGAGTTCTTGGACTGGAATGCGCGGCAGGTCATTCCGGGTAAGCGGGGAGCCATGGATGCCCAACTCCCACCCATCCTCGCTCGCTTGGGAATGGAGCCATCCTTCTGGATCAAGATGATCGAGAACTTTGACCGGTGGTTTCACGGAGCCGCAGGAAGTCCAACTCGGATGATGGAGCAAGCGACTCGAACAGGCAGGCGGTGGTTACACGGTATCGGTCCGATGCGCTCCGCGTTCAGCTGACGGCTTCATCGTCAACAACGATACCCGCCACTCCATTCTGCACCACTTCGCGTTCGCGATGCGCCTCGTGTGCCTTGCACCGTGCTCCAACAGCGTCTGACTGTCGCCTCCGACTGATCAGAACACTCAAGAAACCCGCGTTCGCGCGATCTTCCTCGCTCACAAATCGCCTCGGTCTAGCCATCCTGCCAAAACCTCCGTTCCTTCCTCAAAAGGACGCCTGTCTTACACTTTTTCAAGTGATCGTCCATTTAAGTTGGCGCCGAATCGCGGCTCCGGTGCATCGCGTTGTTATGCCACGGCGAGTTAGTAGGGGAAGTCGAATTCACGCTCCTTGCCACGCAGCAAGTGCTCGAAGTACTCGGCCAATACGTCAGATACAGTACTAGCGGGAACAAGTCCGCACGTCTCGTGCGAGTACCAATACGCCGAAGTTCCAACGGCGATTATGGAATCACCACCGGCAGTCGTGAAAAAAGCAACAGCATCGGGCGGGACATCATTGTCAGATTCGATGTGCAATCCATATTGATCAACGGTGCGCGGTTCATGAAGTCCACCGGCATGAGCGAAGCCTTCGTGGTATGTAGCGAGAATCAATGAATACAGTTGTTTTAGGGAAAGTCCGGGGGGTGGCAAATCAACAGGTTCGCGCAACGAGATTTGAAAACGCGCGACACGAGCGATCACCGCTTTTGACCACTCGCACAGGTTGATTTCAATTTGGCATTGGTCTGCGTCAGCGAGCAGTTCCAGCCATGTGCGCATTAATGGAATCGTGCATTCGGCCGCAAGTCCGGCAAAGTATCGCGATGGCGTGGTGAAAGCTGCTCGATGTTCGTCAGTAAGAAGTTCTGCGAATGGATCAGGAACCTCGCTTAGATCTGTGCCTGGCGAGATCAGGATACTTTCGTCATCGAAATCGTTTGTGAATCGCTCTATCGGCATCGTGAAGAACCTAGTGGCATAACGAATAACAACCTATCCGTCCGTACTCGGAGGGATAGGTTGGGCGTTGAACTGAGACGCTTGGCTGGGGGCTGTTGGGGCCGCCTATGCGGATGCATCGCCAGTTCGTCTCGGCTCGCCGCATTCTAACGGGAGCGAAGGAGGCTTTCCAACTCGGCGAGGCGAGAATGCGGCCGACCTACGAGCCACGATGGTGACCGTTGTGATGGTTGTTGTGACCCGTGAAGCAAGTCCGTCCAAATCGCCAGCCGGGTCGAGAGTTCGTGGTAACTTTCAACGGTCATCGGATACGGCCGGAAGCTGCGGTGGAAGCGGGCAAGGAGGGTCGTCATCCGCTGCCCCTCCATTCCATCCATGGCGGATGGTCCGGGCCGTAGAACAACTCTCGCCAAGACGGACGAGGTGTGTGAGATTCCAGCACCATCTCCGCCTGACAGTGCGGACACTTCAGCACCTCGTCCGGCGGCGATTCAAGCACTGGCGTGGACGGATCAGGAAGGTCTGCTGCGCTTGACGGTGGGGTGGGCTGCAATCGCTCACACTGCTGCTGGTAAGCTTCTCGCCGGGTGTTGCTCCAGCCTCCGTAGCAACGCGCCTTGGTAAATCCCTTGGGAAGAATATGCAGCGTCCAGCACCGGATGAATTCCAGCGTGGGGAGGGACACGGGAACTTGACGGCCCGACTTGTCGCGGGATCGCGCCCAGAAGAACACGCGACCGTCCTTCACTTCGATCAATCGTCGATCCGCGATCGGGCCGCCCGTCATGTACCGCGCCAAGTACTTCAGCACATCCGCCGGGTCACTCGTGTCTTTCGGCGGCGGCTCAATGTAAACCACCCAGTCACACGTTGTCACCTCATCGAGAATCGTGTTGATCTTGGCGAGGTCGTCGATCTTCAACACTCCCGCTTTGATCAGACGGCGCACGCCACGCACGTAGCTGTCACGGAATTGCCTGCCCAGTACTTGGTTGTCCACCAAGAACGGCTGGGCTGGTTTCTGGCGCGTGGCTTTTGTCGACCGACACGGAACCCACTGAGTGCCGTCCCGCGACGGACCACTGCCGGGAACCAACGCATGCAGGTGGGGATGATGTCCCAATCGCTGGTTCCAAGTGTGCAGCACCATCGTCGACGCCGCTTGCATCCCGCACTCATCGCGGATCGATCGTTGCAAGGCACTCGCCGCACTGCGGAACAACAACCGGTAGAGCGGCCGCCGGTTGCCGAGCACCAAGCTCGAGAGTTTGTCGGGGATGGTGAACACCACTTGAAAGTAGGCAGTGCCCCCGCGCAGCAACTGGGCCGTTTTGTCGACCCAGTCCGCACGCCTGGCTCCCATGCATTGCGGACAATGTCGATCCGCGCAGGAGTTGTAAAGAGGCACCTTCGAGTCGCAATTGGGACAACGATACACCCGGCCGTTCATCGGTGCCGTGCGGCAGAATCCAATCCGCAGCAACGTACTCTGCGCGTGACTCGACAAGCGGTCGAAGTACCGCTTGATAAACGGCTCGGTGTATCGCTTCAAGATGGAAGCCACCGTTAACGTGGGTTGTGGCTGTTGTCCTGGTCCCGCTCCGGCGGTGTCTGCCGCGGAGCTTGCAGCGACGGATCGACCCACCGCGGACATTGACGCGTGGGGAGCCAATCGATCGGACTGGGGGCCGAGTTGAAATGCTGACGGCGGCAATGCAGATAGATCATCGTCGTTAAAAAACTGCTGTGCCCCAGCAGCTTGCTGATGGCCATCAAGTCGACCCCCGCTTCGAGAAGTGCCGTGGCAAAACTGTGCCGCAGCGTATGCGGCGTAACGGTCTTGGTAATGCGTGCCTGAGCCGCCGCCAGCTTGCAGGCTTTCTGAATGGTCGCTGCCGAAAGCGGTACCTCCGACGTCTTGCCAGGGAAAAGATAATGAGGTGGGCGTTCGATCTTCCAGTACGTTCGCAGTTCCTCCAAGAGCCTCGGCGAGATGGGCACGTAACGATCCTTGTTCCCCTTGCCGCCATTGATCTTCAACTGCATGCGTTGCGAGTCGATGTCCGGCAGCTTGAGATGAGTCGCCTCGGCCAGCCTCAGTCCCGCCGCATACAACGTGAGCAGCACCGCTCGATGCTTGGGATGGGTGACACATTGGATTAAGTCGTGAACTTCCTCTTGTCCGAGCACGGTGGGCAGCTGCTTGGGCCGCTTACCGAAGGGAATCATCGTGACCGACCACGGCCGCGGGATGGTGACGGTATAGAGGAAGCGTAGGGCGCAAACCGCTTGGTTGAATTGGCTCCAGGAAGCTTGGTTGACTTGAATCAACCACAGTTGGAACTCGCGAATCTGTTCGGGGCCGAGATCTTCAGGCAGTTTGCCGAAGTGGCGAGCGAAACGATCGACGTGATAGGTGTAGGAATCGATGGTCCGCGGGGCGAGATTCCGCACGAGCATGTCTTCGGCCATGCGTTGGGTGATCGGGGTTTGCCGCTGGTGATAGGGAGTCATCGTCGTAAACCTCATGGAGAAGTGTTGGAACCCGGTTGAGCACATCTCAAACCTGCGCTGACTCCAGGATGCTTGAGGTTTCGGAAAGCGCAAGTCCTACAATCGCTTTAATCGTTAGTGGGTTGGAGCCGTGAGAAGCGTGACCGGACAAGATTGGTCGCGAGAATCGATCACCGCCGAGAGGCGCGGCAAGCAGTGACGAGTTGTCAGCGCTGCAAGGTGACGTTGCTAGAGATGCGTATTCAGAAGGGAAGCCTCTTACCACCCCGCTGGTGCTGCACTCACGCAGAAACTCAACGCACCAACTCTTCAGCCGAGCGGTTTAGTTCAACGCCCAGGATAACCGGGCCGAAAGTTGGGTGGAATTCGTAGTTGGTTCCGGAACTCGTCAACGTCCTGACGGCTCCGGTTCATCCGGATGTTCGGCAATCACGTGGCCATTGGTCTCAATCGAACCACGTCACCCGGTCAAAAAATCGGGGCCCATCATTTCAGTTTCAACAATTCGGGACCGGCAACACGCATCACGCAATTGACTCAAGTCTGGATTTCGTAATCGTCGTCAGGTTTCGTGTCGCCAGTTATGCAGGCGAAACAGCCGAGACCCGCCTCTGCCGATCCAACAATCCAAATTGCTTCGCCACAATCGCATCGTTCACCACGGGAATGCGCGGCAATTGCTTCCCGCAAACGCATTTCGACTTCAGCCCGTTCATCATTTGGATTTGCGCGAAGAAAAAGGTCGACGTATTCGGTGAATCCAATCGGTTTGAATCCGCTCTTCATGTCTTCGTCCCGAAATATGCTCTGCCGAACGACCCGAGTTAACTAGCCCGACGTTGGAGCCCGCGCGCTGTTCGAGCTGACGACGAAAGTTGGTTGGTAATCCAAGACGGATTCACGGGTCTAGTTCAACGAGTTGTTCGAGACGCGCCCAAATCCAGCGGAAAAAAACAGCCGAGGGGTATTGGCCCTTACCTCCGCATCTTGACGGCGGCCAAGATCAACGTAGTTATCTTGCCGCGCGGCTACGATGCGGAGCGTAATCATCGCGTCAATAGACCACGGCGGTGAACTACCAACAACTCTAGCAATCTCTCACGCCCGACCTACAAGCGGCACGAACGACGGCGTTGACCGGGCCGCGGCCAACCAACGTTGACTTCAAAAACGATGCGATCCGCGGCTCCGCGTCCAACGCATTGTTATCCCTCTTCTCGACCTATGGAGCGGGAGCAAGCCAGATTCTTATTCCGTGTGACGGGACGGATGCATTAGCATAGCCTCGCAGGCAAGCCAATAGAAACGGCTTTTGGGGATCGCCAATTTCCGTTTCCCGGACGCCAGCAATCGTATGAATAAATCCTTGTTCCTCAAACAGTCGTGAATCCGATTTGAACGAAAATTCATGTTGTTTGCCTGCGATCGTGCAACTGACAAGCACTTCTCCGTTGCCGATCTCGCGAATCGTAGCCTGAAGTTCGGTTGTTCCTGTTGGTATTGCGATAAAGTGTTCGGATTCACGGTCGACAGTCGTCGGGGCTATTTCTAGTGTTTGTGGCGAGGCATCCCAACGCAAACGCAATGATGAGGATTGCGGAGACATGAGTTTCCAGCGCCAACTCACAGTTTTGTTTTCAGGTTCGAAACCCGAAGTTGGCGTATCGAGCGACACAACGCTGATCGCATTTGGATCTGGCCAGGAAGTGTTTCTTGCGTTCTTGAGCCATGCGATTTCGGATTGTGCAGTATTTAAACGCCAGGAGGTAATTCCGTGGGAAATCGCGACGGCTACCAACGCTGTTAAGCATAGTAAGAGCCCGAGAGAGAATCGATAACGGAGCTTCGTTTCTGCCATACCAACTTGCGCCTTGCGATTGGTCTGAGGGATAACG
>CAZFLF010000270.1:0-7938 GCA_964519825.1 uncultured Pirellulaceae bacterium
GACATCGACCGATTCGTGATTCAAATACTCGCACAAGCCGAAATCAGCTTCGCCGACTGGCCCATTGCAGCGTAGTCAAATGTCCAACGGGTGCACCACCACTCCGCGAGCCGGGCGACCCGCGCCGCTGCAAGACCACAGCCTTCGTCCGTTCCTTTGTAAGCCGCAGCTCGAATTGTGTCAGAGCCAATTCACCGATGCCGACGCCAAAGGTATGAGTGCGACGCCATTTCTCTGCATGGAGTTGACGTGTGCGTCGCCTACGTCGACCGACTCGTCGAAACTGTACAGTAAGGCTGTGCCGCAATCACACGGGTCGGTTCTTGAAATGTCTCGCTTCGGACGACTTGTTGGGACTGTTCGTCACATTTCGACGATCCAACCAGCGCGCGTCGGTGTGTCGGACCGAAGCGCGTGAATCGTCCATTCGCTTGCCGAAAGGGCCCTCGCATGTTACTCGACAATCCCAACTCAGTGCTGCTAGCATGGCAAATTATATATGTGAGCAGAGCTGTCGGCTTGCGACGAATAGAAATTGCCCGCAGCGATTTCAAACTCCCCGCTGCACGATCAAACGTGAAGAATGTTTAGTATCAATCCCGAGGTGGTCTAGAGCAAAGCCTAGAATTCTGATATTGCCGTCGTCTTTGTCGGGCAGAGTCATGACAGGTAATGGAGCGAAGCGTGGCCACCGGGGAGCAACTTAAATCGCTGCTGAAAAGCCATCTGGCGGGAGACGATGACCTCTTTTGCTCGGTGGCCTTGCAAATCGCTGCGCACGAGGCGACCAAGGGAAACGAGCGGCTCGCCAAAGACCTTCGCGAATTGGTCGACAAGCTCAAACGCGTCCAGCAGCCCGCAGGTTCTCCGCGGGCGGTTCCCATCGCCCGCGCGTCGGGTGAACTCGCCGGACTCGTTACCGCTTCGTATCCCAGTGCCCGCCTTTCCGACATGGTGTTGGCCGAAGACGTACGTCTTCATATCGCCGACATCATTCATGAACATCGGCAGCGCGACCTGCTCAGTTCGCATGGGCTTGCACCTAAGCGAAAACTACTATTAGTGGGCCCGCCGGGATGCGGCAAGACCATGACGGCCTCCGTGTTGGCCCATGAATGCGAACTTCCGCTGCTTGCCATTCAGCTGCACAGCCTGATCACCAAGTACATGGGTGAGACCGCGGCGAAACTGCATCTGCTCTTCGACGCCATGACCCAAACCAAGGGCGTCTACCTCTTCGACGAATTCGACGCGATCGGTGCCACGCGGACGGCAGGTAATGACGTCGGGGAGATCCGTCGCATCCTCAACTCTTTCCTGCTATTCCTCGAAAAGGATGAATCGGAGAGCATCATCGTGGCGGCCACGAATTTCTCCGGCATGCTCGATGATGCGCTTTTTCGTCGCTTCGACGATGTCATAGAATATGGGCTTCCCGACCCGGCCTCGATCCACAAGCTGATCGAGTGCCGCCTCAGTATTTTTGATGTCGGCCAATTACACTGGCCGACCGTCGAGAAGGCGGCGAAGGGACTGAGCCATGCGGAGATCGGTCGTGTGTGTGACGACGCGGCTCGCGCAACCGTATTGGCGGGATCGATGGTGATCGACGTCGAGAGTTTCAAAATGGCGCTGCGGCGACGGAGCGACATGCGCCCGGGGCAACGAAACAAAAAGAAGTACAACGATGGCCGAACTTCCCCACCTCCGAATCGAGGGCACTGAGGAATCTGCGAGGTACACCAACGTCGCTCTCGGTCCGGTCAACGCCGTCTTTCGGCTCCCCGCTCGAAACCAACCCGTCCATGCTAGAAGAATCAGGTCCGAGCTCGAGGCGGCGGAAACCGCCTGCCAAGCCCGCCGTGCCGCCGACGTCGGCGCCCATCCCGACCTGGTGCACTGGGTACCCGACGGATTGGTGCTCACGTTCCGGAGCGACCCGGGCCACGAACTAAAGCTTGAGCGGCTCGAAGACCGTCGCAAGGGAATCTCCCTGCTGAGCCTGACAGAGGTCGACGGCTGCCAAGTTGGCAAGGTCTTCGTCCCCGAAGGTGAACTCCGGAAGTTTCTCGCCGCGGTCGATCACTACGCGAGCAGCGTCGTGCTCACCTTCACCACCGCGTCGGGCAACGTTGCCGCGCTCAGGGTGCTGGAAGATTCCGATCGCGAGGTGAAGTTTCGCGGACCCGTCCACGTCAGACACGGCCGCGCGAAACTCCGGTTCATCATGCCGGAGTCCGAACGCGCCGCTTTCGAGGCTCGGGTCGGTACCCTCGGCACCCTCGTGGAGGCGTCCCGCCCCAACACAGAGTTCGTCGAAAGCGTTGCTTCCGTCCGACTCGCGCTCGTCGAAGACTTCTGGCAGGATCGCCTGCCATTCCCTACCGCCGAAACACCCCTTTGGTGGGAAGTCTGGTTGCGTGGCAATCGTGCCGACGCCGTCGAGGTCCATTCACGCTTCGTCGAGATCGCACGAATCGTTGGCATCAGCCGGGTCAGTGACCGGCACGTGGCGTTTCCCGAGCGCATCGTCGTGCATGCTCACGCTTCGGCCCAGCAGCTGGCCGCGTCGATCGATCTCTTGGCGATGCTTGCCGAGCTGCGACAAGCGAAAGTTCTGGCATCCCATTTCATCGATCAGAGTCCTGCTGACCAAGCAGCGCGTGTCCAAGATGCCGTTGCGCGCCTCGTGCTCCCCAGGGCGGATGCCCCGACGGTCTGCATCCTCGATATGGGCGTCAACCTCGGGCATCCGCTGATCGCGCCAGTCCTGGCACCGGCGGATGCGCATGCGGTCGACCAAGCGTGGGGCGTCAGTGACAGCGATCCCCACCAACACGGAACAGGAATGGCCGGCATCGCGACGTATGGATGCCTCACCGCGGTGCTCGGTAGACCCGGCGCGATCACCCTCCGCCACAAGCTTGAATCCGTAAAGATCCTTCCTCCTCCGCCGGCCGTGAACGCGCCGCCCGACTACGGTCGAATCATGCAGGATGGTGTCGCCAGAGCCATGATTCAGGCACCGCGCCGCAACCGTGCGATCTGCATGGCGGTCACGGCCGATGACCGCGACCATGGACTGCCGACCTTGTGGTCCGGCGCGGTCGACGACATGACCGCTGGCGTCCTGGACGATGCCCCGAAGCTGATGTTCATTCCCGCGGGAAACGTTCGCGACGAGTTCTATCTGCCCGCGTACGCGTATCACACCTGGAATACCACCCGGGCAGGCATCGAAGATCCTGCCCAGGCGTGGAACGCGCTCACGATCGGCGCCGTCACAGACAAGGTCACGATTCGCGATCCGACATTCGACGGGTGGCAGCCAATCGCCGAACCAGGGGATCTATGCCCGACGAGTCGGACCTCGTTGCCTTGGCCCGAGGACAACTACAAAGGCTGGCCCATCAAGCCCGACCTCGTCATGGAAGGGGGCAACTATGCGTTCTTGGGCACGGATCGATCCAGCGTCGATGATCTCTGCTTATTGACGACCATTCTCCATCCTAGCGGGCGTCTGGTCGAGTCCACGCGAGACACCAGTCCCGCCACGGCCGCCGCGGCACGGTTCGCGGCCATCGTCTGGAGCCAATATCCCCGCCTCCGGCCGGAGACAGTTCGGGCGCTGCTCGTCCATTCGGCGACCTGGACGCCGAGGATGCGAGAGCGTTTCTCAGGCGACCAAAAGAGTGTCATTCAGCAGTGCCTGCGCTGTTACGGCTACGGCGTGCCCGATCTGCAGCGTGCGCTCAATAGCGCCGAGAACATCGTCAACCTGATCTACGAGGGGGAACTGCAACCGTTCGCCAAGGAAGATGGCAAGGTCAAGACCTACGAGATGCACATCCATACGGTTCCGTGGCCCACCGCCGTTCTGGAGGCACTCGGCGAGACGCCCGTCACGATGCGAGTCACACTTTCGTACTTCATCGAACCGAGTCCCGGAAACGTCGGCTGGGGAGTCAACCACCGTTATGCCTCGCACGGGTTGCGTTTTGACGTGATTCGTCTGCCCGGCGAGACGCTCACGGAGTTCAAGCGTCGCATCTCCAAAGCCGAATGGCCAGACCCAACGCAGCGTCCACAGAACGTCCCGGAAAACAGGAATTGGGTTGTCGGTGAGCACGGCCGAACCCACGGCTCCCTGCACTGCGACTGGTGGCAGGGGAGGGCCGTCGAGCTGTCTCGCTCCAACAAGCTCGCGGTTTACCCCGTATCGGGATGGTGGAAGGACCGCCCGCATCTAGCTCGCTACGACCGCAAAGCCCGATACAGCATGATCGTGTCCATCGAGGCACCGCACGTTAACGTCGATCTCTACTCATCAGTCACAACATATAATACGGTTCAGACCGAGTTGATGGTCTGACAGTAGAGCGCGATCACGTCGTTGGGACCTTGGACTACGACCAGTCCGAGTTCCTTCAGTCTCTCGCTGTACCTTGGCTGTACCAGTCGTTAACGCCCGTTTTGCCCGAATAGCTGCAACCTGCGGGGAGTCTTTTGGAAAAACGCGTCGGTCACATCGACCTCTGTGTATAGGCGGGTACCCCAACGGACAGGCGTCGAACGGTACCGAGGATCAATGACAGGAACCGGAAACTAATGGAGCTTGTCGACGTCACCGTGTACTACCTCGAAATGCTCGCACCGTCACGGCCATTCGTGCGAACACCACGAGATGGATTGACTGTCCTCCACGTCCAATCGCCGTCCGTGCCGTATTACCGGTTTCTCTATGACTCCGTGGGAAAGGACTACCACTGGCTGAGCCGCAGCAATCTCTCGGACGACGAACTTGCCACTGTCATCCAAAATCGTCGGAACGAGTTGCATGTCCTGCATGTGGATGGATCGCCCGCTGGGTTCGCCGAGCTTGACCGCCGCCAAACGGATGAAATCGAGTTGGTACAATTCGGACTGATGACTGACTTCATCGGCCAAGGACTCGGCAAGTGGTTCCTGCAATGGACTATCGACAAGGCATGGAGCTACGAGCCGAAGCGATTTTGGCTGCACACCTGCACGCTGGACCATCCAGCCGCTTTGCCCACTTACAAGAAGGCTGGATTCGTGCAGTTCAAGGAACAGGCCATTCGTCGGGAACTGTGAGGCTGCCGGGAAGAGACGATCCCATGAGCCAAGGGTACACCCACATCCTTGATCGCGCCAAAGAGGTTGAGCCGCCTGCGGACTGCATCCTCACCCGCACGTTGTGCAATGACGATGACTTGAAGAAGGAGTGAACGGAATCTCAACCGCCATCCGTTGACTATTTCGCTCCTCCATCGCTAATGACAGTAGTTCCAAGTTCCGATGAGGTTGATCGCGAGTCAGATCGCTTTTACGCCGAAGGCGTTACACAAATCAGCCCAGGGTCGCGAGCAAGGCGAGCGCACCCTGGGTTACGGTCCACATTCGTGTTCGTTACCCCGAAGGGGTTAAACACTCGAGCGCTACCAAAGTGTGCAACCCTTTCAGGGTAAAGACGGCCTTCGGACTCTTCACCCAGGGTGCGCGGCCAATCGCCGCGACCCTGGGCTGATATGTGTAACGCCTTCGGCGTAAAGGCCGCAGGAATCACCAACCCAATGTAGAGAACGTGGACGTACTGAATGAAGTTCTTCAACACGCTTCGCGCCAGGGAAAGAAACAGACATTCAACAATTTGCAGGAGTCAGGGTCAGACGGAAAGGGGAGGTCGGCAGTCCATTTCCCCTAGATAACGGCAAATAGTTGGGTGTCTGGTTATCCTCAATTCGGAGTACTCCGTTTAGCCCAGGTCCTAGATCGACGGCGCTGACATGGCCGCAGTCGTCGTCTAAGGTACGGTGAACTGTGTTCGCTCGATGTCCGCCGGTAGGAGGTTCCAATGATTCGCATGTTTGCTGTCAGTTTGCTGATGTCCGGGGCGCTCGTGGTCGCCGAGGAGCCAGGCTTGTTCAAGCTCGCGGCACCGGCTGGGTGGGGTGGCGAATCCATTAACCTTCCTCCGGGATTTGCTCCCGATATGAAGCTGCAGGGTTTTGAACATATTCGGTTTGCACCCGGGATGATGAAGCCTGAGTCCGATTCATTCTTCTCCTATGCCTTTGTGTTCGAACTTCAGCCAAAGCCCGTACTAACGGAATCCGTTGTCAAAGATGAGTTCCTGAAATACTACCGAGGTCTGTGCAAGGCAGTTCTGAACGGAAAGCTCCCGGACGTCGATCCGTCTGGATTCACGCTGGAACTGCAGCGGGTAAAATCCAACGCAAAGCCGTCTTCGGACGAAAAGGCCGCGGATACGCCGACGCAGTACACAGGCACTCTTGAGTGGGTCGAACCGTTCACCACGAAGAAGCCACAGAAGCTGAATCTGGAGATTCGGACATGGGCCAGGAACGACCGCAACTACATCTTTGCCTGTGTATCGCCTCAGGCGCGGGATACAGTGATCTGGAAACAGCTGCACACAATACGCGACGACTATCTGAAGAGGTAAGCCGATACAGGCACTGGGAACGACTCACGCGGTCGTGGCCGCATGTGCCGATAGAACGTCGATCGCCAGACCCAACTCGTCGGCCAAAGAATCGCCAGCCTGGGGTAAACAAAATGCCCGATTGGTTACGTTATTGGAACGACGACGCCACCGAGATTACTCCCGTGAGGTCGGTCGGCCGACCCGATAGAGGAGAATGGTCTGCGTCGCTAATTTTGTAAACCGGAGCTCCTGCCCATGACGACTCAATTTCGGCGGTTTCCACGCCGCCAGTTCTTCCGCGCGACTGCGGCGTCTGCCATCGCCACTTCGTTCACGAGTCCTACCAGACTGAATGCCGCACCTTCGGATCAGCGACCGAGTCACGCCACGCTCACAACCGGCGAACTGACCGCCGTCATTGGGGACAACTCGGCCGAGGGCGAGCATCGCGCCGGCTACAATGGCGTGTGGAGCCTGCGTCATGTGACCGGTTCACGCAATGTCTTCGTGCCGGCCGTTGCAGGGCTGAACCTGGAGCATATCGTCACCGGCGAGCATTTGGACGACACGAAGACGTTCTTCGAGCCGCGGAATGCGCCGATGAGCATGCGGCAGATCGACGATACGGAAGCGGAGCTGCATCAGCCGCCCACGCCCACGTTCCACGTCGAAAGTTGGACGCGGTTCCGGCTGATTGCGCCGCACTATTTGGAAATGACCTTTCGCTGCGTGCCACACGAGCCTGTGTTTCCGCGCGGTTATCTGGCGTTGTTCTGGGCCAGTTACATCAACGCTCCGAGGGACAAGTCGATGTATTTCCTCGGCGGTCTCGACGGGCAGAAGAACCTCTGGACGCAGTTCTGCACTCAGTGGCACAACGACCAAAGCACGGTGCGCCACCGCGACGACACGTTTGAAATGACATTTCCCGAGGGCAGCCGCGACACGCTCTTCAAAAACTATTCACGGCTACGCTTCGACCAACCGTTCTTCTACGGCCACTTCGACGACCTGGTCTGGCTGGCGATGTTCGACCGCAGTTCCGGCATACGCCTCACTCACTCCCCCAGCGGCGGCGGTACGAACGCCGAACTCAAGTCCACCAACCCCGCTTGGGATTTCCAGTTCCTTGTGCCGAAGCCGGAGGTCAACAAGGAGTACAGTTTTCGCATCCGCACCGTGCTGCGTCCACGCTGTTCGCGCGATGAACTGCTGACGGAGTTTGAGCAATGGAACGCGGCGAATTGAACACGCAACCCGCGCGAGACTCGTGCGTTCTCGCTCGCACATTCCATCTTTGTCCATTCCCGACTGGCGGGGAACTCAGGAATTGAGTTTGGACTCAATGCTGACGATCTCATCGACATCATTGCCTCGGAGACGGTTTTGCTTCGAACGAGTTAGGATCAAACGGCCTGCTCATTCCTCGATCTTCCGGCGCAGCACAATCTGCGGTTTCGCAGGCGACG
>CAZFLF010000271.1:0-7933 GCA_964519825.1 uncultured Pirellulaceae bacterium
GCGGCAGCAGCGGTATGGCGATCCATTCGGACGCGCGAGCTATGGGACGGCGACGACATTGGAACAGATCACGCTAGCCGATGTGAAGCGACAATTCTCCACGTTTTACCGTCCCGACAACGCGATCCTCAGCGTCGCGGGGAACGTCGACTGGCCGCGCTTGCGCGACGACGTGGATCAACTGTTCGGGGACTGGCAGCCCGGCGAGTTGTCCCCCATTGTTGAACGTGCGCCGACTGGCAAATACCGCCACCTGGCACACGAGTCGAGTCAGACTCATATCGGACTGGCGTACAACAGCATTCCTTATCCGCATCCCGACTACTTCCAGGCCCGCGGCGCCGTGGGAGTGCTCAGCGACGGCATGAGTTCACGGCTCTTCACCGAGGTTCGCGAGAAACGGGGCCTGTGCTACACCGTTTACGCGTCGTGTCATTCGCTGAAGGATCGCGGGAGTGTCGTCTGCTACGCGGGCACGACGACCGAACGAGCCCAGGAGACGCTGGACGTAATGTTCGCGGAGTTGGTGCGATTGGAGCAGGGAATCCAGCCGGATGAACTCCATCGCTTGCAAGCACGGATCAAGAGTGCATTGATCATGCAGCAGGAATCCAGCACTTCGCGTAGTGGATCGATCGCCGCCGACTGGTACTACCTGAATCGCGTGCGGACCTTGGAAGAACTTGGCGCGATCATCGACGGGCTGACGTGCGAAAGCATTAATCGATATCTGGCCTCCAATCCTCCGCGCGATTTCTGCGCGGTGACATTGGGGGCCAGGCCCTTGGAGATGCCCCGTGCAATTTCGGCAGCATAGACTCGAGAACGGTCTGGAAATCATCGCCGAGTGCAATCCGGCGGTGTATTCCAATGCGATGGCGTTTTTTGTCAATACTGGCTCGCGCGACGAGTCGGAGGAGTTGTGGGGTGTCAGCCATTTCCTCGAGCACATGGTGTTCAAGGGAACGCCGCGACGTTCCGCTGCGGATGTGAATCGCGAGTTGGACGAAATCGGATCGCACTCGAATGCCTTCACCAGTGAAGAACAGACGGTCTACTACGCGACCGTGCTCCCGGAGTTTCAGGCGCGGGCGATCGACTTGCTCTCGGATATCCTCCGGCCCTCGCTGCGCGAGGCGGACTTTGAAACGGAAAAGCAGGTGATCTTGGAAGAGATCGCCAAGTACGAAGATCAGCCGCCGTTCGGAGCGATGGATAAGTGTATGGCCGCTCACTTTCGCCAGCACCCGCTCGCACGCAGCGTGCTGGGAACCACGCGCAGCGTCGGAGCGCTGACACCGGAGCAAATGCGCCACTATTTTGCCGAGCGTTATAGCCCGGGAAACATGGTGCTCGTGGCCAGTGGAAATGTCGATTTCGAACGGCTCGTGACCGACACGCAACGAAGCTGTGAAGGCTGGTCGCCGTTCGAAACGCGACGTATCACGCCGCGCGCCCCGTCCGCCAATGGCTGTGAGGTGCTGCACAAGGAGTCGGCCGTACAGCAATACATCGTGCAGATCGCCAACGGTCCGTCGGCGGAAGATTCGAACCGCCACGCCAGCCGACTACTGGCCACAATTCTGGGGGATGATTCGGGAAGCCGCTTGTTCTGGGAGTTAATCGACACTGGCTTGGCCGAGTATGCATCCATTGGCACGTGTGAATTTCAGGGAACTGGAATCTACATGACATTTGTCTGTTGTGCTCCGGACGATGCGCAGGCCAACCTTGAATGCGTCTTGGAAGTGCAACGCGGCGCTGAACGCACGGGGGTGACCGAGGACGAATTGCGACGTGCCAAGAGCAAGGTTTGTTCGCAGATCGTGCTGCACAGCGAACGTCCATCCAACCGACTGTTTTCCGTCGGCGGCAATTGGTTGCAGCGGAGAGAGTATCGGACCGTTCGGGAAATGGTTGAGGCCTACGAACGCGTGACCGTCGCCGACATCGCCGCCGTGCTTGAGCAATACCCCCTCACCAAACGCACAACCGTTGCAGTCGGACCTCTTTCTAATTTGCGTTTGCCCGACTAGCTCGTCAATTTCGGCAGAAACGCGTCGCCACGCCGGATGTCAGTGCGATTCCCAGTGGATGTTGAACTACGCCTGCGGTGCCGTTCGCCCAGCGCCCGATACGAATTCCAATAGTCGTATTTTTCTTCCTCTCATGGTTAAGGATGGCCGACCATGCGGATCGTTGTGCGGATTCTTGCGATCCTCGCCTTGTTTGCGACGAATGAGTTGCGCGCGGAAGGACCAGTGTTTGCCGGGCTGAATCGGTTCTTTGGTGTGGGTTGGGGTGACGGTTATCACGTCGGGTGGAACGGTTGCCCAGGCCGCTGCGGATCGGGAGAATGTGGCGCAAACTGTTTGCCAACACCTGGAAGCGAGCCCAGGCACCAGGCAGTTGCTCCCGCTGGCAATCTAATCCTGGATTCAATGGTCAACAACGACGCGCAGGCCGCGCACTTTGCACGTGCTCGATCTCAGGTCGTGCCCCCCGTACGATCATGGCAGCAAACCGTCCGTGCGACTTCGTCGACACTCGTTGCTCCGCGAGTGATCAGGCTGCCAGCACCCGCAGCCAATTCGCGTGACGTGTCCGCCAGGCCAGCCAGTTCCTCGCCGCCACTCCCGGCACCCTTTTCCCAGGTTTCTATTCCCTAGGTTCCAAGCGACTCCCTCGGCCACGCCCATTTGTTTGGCGGTTTTCTCGCTGCCAGCCCTCCGGGATGTGGCACATTGCGCGGCCCGCGGTACCGGCGCGGTGGGGCACTGGCCCATCAGGCGCGCCCAATTGATTAAGTCCTACAGCAGCAGCCAAGAAGAAACCCGCTACAGTCCAGCGATGATAAGCGGCATAGAGATTAAGCCACGATTCGGCAATCCCGATCTGGACGAAGTTTCAACGAGCTATTCGGAACGTCTCAACCTGTCGGTTCGGATGCACATTCGACGTTACACGCGATTGACCAACGCGCACAGCAAGTCGAGCCGTCACCATGCCGCGATGACTTCACTATTCGTCGCGTGGTATAACTTCTGCCGGAAGCACCAGACGCTTCGCGGAAAGACGCCAGCGATGGCCAGCGGGTTGACCGATCACGTTTGGACGATCAAGGAACTTCTGCAAGCGGCGAAGTAGCCACTATGGATTCCGACAATCCGTATCAATCGCCACGAACGACGACGAAAGCAATTGAGCCAAACCCGCTTCTAGGGTTCCTCCTCTCAGCGATTTTTGGGACGCTGACCGGGATGGCGCTAGTCGGCATCGTGGCCTTTGTTGTGTGGATGATTCTGGAAATATCGTGGTGACGAGTCGGAATAACCAGCGATGTCCGCTGGAAAAATCAACCACCGAAAACCTCGGCAAAATCGTGCCTGGTGCGCCTGATGGGCCAGTGCCCGCGGTGGCGTTTCGCTTACCGCCGGTTAATTGCTGAGAAGCCTGCGGCTTGAAAACGGCCCGCCTATCGCCCAACGTCATTTTCCTGCCCGCCGATCTTCCTGCCCGTGCTGCCGTTCTTAAAAAAACAATCTCGCGCGTATTGACACACCGACTGACTGTACTAATACTACTAGTACAGTTCATCGGAAGCCACTCTATGGAATTCGTCATCGACACCGCCAGCCGTACACCTATTTATCGGCAGCTTGCGCGGCAGATTCGCGAGGCGATCGCGCGGGGCAAGTTGCGATCCGAGCAGCGACTACCGTCGGTACGCGAACTATCCCGGTCGCTGGTTGTGAATCCGAATACGATTGCCCGCGTTTATACCGAGCTGGAGCGTGAGGGAATGCTGACGACGCGCCAGGGGCTGGGAGTATTTGTCGCGCCTCCGAAAGACGAACTAACTCGCAAGGCTCGCACCGCGCGACTCGTAGAGCTCGCCGATCACTTTCTGACCGACGCCGTCCATTTAGGATTTTCGTCTGCGGATGTTTTGGCCGTCGTGTCGCAGCGCGCATCGCAATTCCACTGGCAGCCGTAGTAACCCCCGGAGACTCGATCATGTCCGACGTTATCGTGACTCACCGTTTGACCAAATACTACGGATGCCGGTGCGTGGTGAATTCGCTCGATCTGCGCGTCCCGGCGGGTTGTGTCTATGGCTTGTTGGGTCGCAATGGATCGGGCAAATCGACCATCATCAAAATGCTGACGGGCATGGTCCTGCCCGATGCTGGCCGAGCGGAATTATTGGGAGAGAATGTTGGCGAACTGAAGCCGGCAACTCGAGCGAGAATCGCTTATATCGCTGAGGGACATCCGTTGCCACGACGAATGTCCGTCGGCGAAGCAGTCCGCTTCTCGCGTTCATTCTACGAAAACTGGAACCAGGAGCTGTTGGAACAGATTCTCGACCATTTTGCGTTACCTCGGCGGGCCAAGATTCGACGGCTGTCGAAAGGACAACAAGCCCAAGTTTCGTTGGCTTTGGCGATTGCTCCGGAACCAGATTTGTTGATCCTCGACGATCCGACGCTGGGACTCGACACGGTTGTGCGCCGCGACTTCCTGGAATCGATGATCCAGATCATTCAACGAGAGGGGCGCACGATCCTGTTCAGTTCGCACATCCTGGGGGATGTCGAACGGGTCGCGGACCGCATCGGAATCATGGTTGATGGTGTTCTGCGAGTGGATTGCCCCACCGAACGATTCAAAGAGGCGGTGACGAAAGTCGTCATCGAGTTCCAATCGTCGCCGCCGCCGCCACCGCGCTGTACGGGCGTCGTGAGTAGTTGGCAGATCGGTCATCGGTTAGAGCTCGTCATTGTCGACTTCAACGACGAACACCGCCGCATCATTGAATCGTTGTCTCCATTTGCGTGGGATGCGGTCGAACTGAGCCTGGAAGACGCTTTCATCGAGTACACGCGCGGCCACAAGCGGTCGCTGCCTTTATTCACCGGAGAAGACAGCCATGTCGAAGGAACTCGTCCTGAAAGAGTTGCGTGAGAACGCGATCATCGCGGCGTTGGCCGTGGTTGTGTTTCTGGGGATCGTCGGTCTCGCGGTCGGGTTACCGGTGGTTCCCTGGGCGGTGAATTCCTCCTGGCGCGAGATTCCGTTCATCGGTCCAACCTTCCTGACCTACTTCACCGTTGCAGCCGTCGGTACGGCCATGGCGCTGGGATTCCATCAATCTCTAGGCGATTCCTGGGGGAGCGTCTATCTGTTTCTTCTGCACCGTCCAATTTCTCGACACGAATTGTTTTCGACCAAGCTGCTCGTCGGGCTCGCGTTGTACTCGGCGATTTCGGCTCTGCCGATCGTACTACTCGCCGTCTGGGCGGCGGCGCCGGGGACGCACGCCAGCCCCTTCGAGTGGGACATGACCTGGCCGGTTTGGCGACTGTGGATCGTGATCAGCCTCGTCTACCTCGGCGCCTTCCTGTCGGGAATTCGTTCCGCGAACTGGTTTGGCTCGCGTTTGGCGCCGCTGGCCACGGCCGGAATGATGACGGTCGCCTGCGCCGCGACTCCGGTTGCCGGCGCCGGTCTGGTGGTGTGGATACTGGTTTTGGCTTTGTATACGTGGCTGATCTTGTTGCAGGGTGCTTCACGGGATTTTTCTTGAGCGAGCGATGCATTATGAGAATTCAACGGTCGCTGACCGGTGCCATTTGCCTGGCACTGATTCTGACTATCGGCGTCAATCTAGGATGGGCAGTGCTCGTCGCATGGATCACGAACTTTGTCGCTCTAGGCGCCGCTTCCGGGTTCGTTTATGAAGTCCTTGTTTTTCGCAACGATGGGCTTCCGCTCATCGATCGCCGGGATGGAACCAAATCGGAAAAGAGGTCGCTGGACGGCCAACCGTATGCAGGTCCCCAGGAGTTCGCTCAACTAAGTGGGGCAAACCTACCCGGGCAGCGCGACTTCTTTTCGCACCTGGATTGGGGAAGTCGGTTGGTTGGATTTCGGGACGATGACTATTCGTCAACCTTTTGGTATTTCGTCGTGGGTGAGGGGACTCCGCGAGTCAGTTGGTTTGAGGGATTTGATAGCCGGACCAAGCAGCGCGTTGGATTCCTAGGCGCGAACGGATTCCAAAACAAAAGACCGCGAGGCGAGCAGTGTTTTCTGCTGCGAGAGCAGATTCCGACGCTCATTCAACTGCTTCCGGACATGCAGTACGGATACACGTTCTATGAAGCAGGCAACGCGCCGGCCATGACTTCTGTCCATCTGGCGTCGCAGGATTCGATCTTTCGACTTGACCTGAAAAAGCGCGAGGTACACAAGATCGCCAACGTCCCGGGGCTCTTGGCAATCGGCTTTGCCAGATCGGCTGATACTCGACCTCAAAAAGTGGAAACGGATCGGAAAGCGAAGTTTGTCACATGGGAAAATACAAGAGGATGGTTTGTCTGCGGCACAGCCAATGAAATTGTTATGATCGACTACGACGACCACGAACAGATTTCATTTCCGATTCCAGCCGAACTTCGCGGCCGACCGCTGATTGTCTACGGAGGGCGCGAGCCGACGCAGATCACGCTCCAGGAAAACCAGCTTCGACAAGATGGCACGGCCGCGTACCGTTTGATTTGGCTAAGCTCGGCGGGCAAGATCGAACGAGAGGAACGCCCGATACTTCGTCAGACAACGGCGTACCAGAGCGATATTGCAAGAATGCTGACAGTCGGGATCATTTGCCCGATGCCGATTGGAATATTGTTCGACATCGTGGTCATTGAACCGGAGACGCTGGTCAGTTCGGGATTCGAGCCTAGCTACTCCGTCGCTACCTGGCGGTGCGTTCGCAATGGCTGGCCGGTATTCGCCGCGATCAGCTTATTGTCGGCCGCACTGGCAGTGATTACCTACCGACGCCACAAGCGATTCGATCTGCCGTACGCCGGACTGTGGTTCGTGTTCGTGCTCATTCTCGGTGCGCCTGGTTTCCTGGGTTATCTATGGCATCGAACGTGGCCAGTGCGTGAGCCGTGTCCGTCGTGTCGCGAACCGACCCCGCGCGACCGGGAGTCCTGCAGCGAATGTGGCGAAGCCTTTCCACCGCCCGCTCGGAAAGGGATCGAAGTATTGGCCTGATGGCGAAGATGATCGGTAGTCATGTAGAACGGGCACTTTGCCCGTTTTGTGATCCATGACGGCCAGAAAACTGATGCTACATCCCAACGATGACGGGCAGAGTGTCCGTTCTGCAAGACTGGCAACCGAAGCTACTTTTCAGATTTCTTTTCCGACTTCAGTTCGCGGATCTTGGCGGTCGCGAGGCAACAGCAGTCGACGTTATCGCCGAGCGATGTCTTGATGGTGATCTTCTGCGAGAACTCGCCGGGAGAGTCGCCGGCGGTGAACGTGACCGGGATCACGTAGACATTTTTCTCACCATCGGGAGGGAGCTTGAATTCGAGCTTGTCGTTGCCACCGCAGTCAATGCACTCAACCTTGAATGGCTGTTTGCCTTTCACAATCAGATTCTTAGTGACTTTTTGGCCGGGCTCGAGCACACCCAAAAATAACGCTGCCGGGCTGACGCTGATCGGCGCGACGACGCTGCCTTGAACCATGAGTGGAATGGATTTCAGTTGCTGATCGTCGGTCAGGAGTGTGAGTTGGTCTTGAAAAAAGCCGGCCGGAGCGTCCGCTTTCAGCCGCACGAACATTTCGTAGTTGACTCGGCCCGATTGCCGTCCGGTTTCCTTCAGCTCGACCTCGAAGTTCTTACTGGCGCTGCGCACATCGACGATCTTCCAGTCGCTGCGACCGACGTAGGTCACTCCGACTTTGCGTTCGGCGGTGCTCGATTGATCGACTTCGCCGAAATTGACCTCGCCTGGTTCGAACACCACGTCGCCGCGAATGAATCCGTTCACGGTCAACTGGACTTCCGCGTAGAACGGCTTGTCGAATACCACTGTGATTGTCGCCCCGCGCTGGCCGCGGAACGACT
>CAZFLF010000272.1:0-7919 GCA_964519825.1 uncultured Pirellulaceae bacterium
TGGCACGCCGCTCCGCGTCGTGAATTGCGGCGCGGAGCGCCGCACCACACTGCCAAATACGCGCACGCCTGCGGCTTGCGGTTAAACGAGGAGCTCGGTGCTCTCACTCACCGCTGCGTCCAAAAAACATTCCCACGGCGCCGAGGATCAATCCGATCAGCAGCATCACGACACGCGGCAGGCCGAAGGCTGGTCCGACAACGATCAGCGCCGCCGCTGGGAGTGCGAAGAGCGACATCTTCCAGCCACGGAATAGTCCGAGCACGATGAGCATTAAGCCCGCGATTCCCGGATAGGGGCTGTCGAAAAAACGTCCGACGATCGGCAACCGGAGAGGTGGGCCAGTCTGCAATTTGAACCACTGCACCCAGCTGTATACGTCGGTTGATTTGAGATTTTGAGAAACGTCACTAGCAACGGACCTAAGCTGTTCTGCCGAGACAAGTTCATTCTGCTTGGCCCACATAGCGCAGCCGGCGAGCAGCAGGCAGCCCAACAGGAATCGCACTTTGCCGCTAAGCACGAATGCGACCGGGGCCAGAGCCGTTCCTGCCAGGCCGCGCCGTTTCGGCGGACGGGCGCCAGACTTCGCATCCGCCAACATGCGTTTGATTTTTTCACGTTTCTCGGCTGCGGCGACCGCCGGATCGACGGGAGTCTGCACTTTTTGGCTGACGGGGGATCGCGCCGCGGCCGCATCGTCGACCATTGCTTCCGCGATCCGGCCGGCCTGTTGGCGCGCCTGCTGTGGATCGACTCCTTGCGAGCGAAGATTCTGTTCCTCCAGTTTCTGCAAGTGCCGCCGGTCGCGCTCCTCGCGATCGGCCCTCAGACGTTGGTCGAGCCAGCGGATCAACGGCTCGCGCCAAGCCCGAAACTTGGCTCGATGCGCGCCGGTGGCGGACTGTCCTAGCTGCTGGCGCAGCGCGAGTTTCGCCTCGTATCCGAACAACGTCTCGTACAACTCCTCCCAGTGGCTGCCACTATGCTGCGCGATGAATAACTGCAGCGACGCTTCGTCAAGTCCTTTGACGCGCCACCCGCGGAGCAGCGCCTCGATGCTCTCGATCGGACCGCGTCGCTGTTCGGCCAAACGTCGGTCAATCGCAAAAGAATAGGCCACTCCCAATCCAATTCCGACCACACTCGCAGCGATCCACAGCCACAGCCACCCGAACAGCCACAGCGCCAGGACAAATACCAGACCGCCTCCGATCCAGGTCAGCCAATCGGACCACCGAGCCGAGAACACCACGGCGCGAGTCCGGTCGAACAACGGTGAACGCGTGGACAAACCGGCGGCGATCAAGTATGTGACAACGGTGCTTAGACCGAGAGCGATCACCGCACCAGCCAGGGACCAACTGAAGTACAGGAGCGCCGCAAATAACAGCAGACAAGCTCCCAGGAAGCCCGCCGCAATCACACCACGCAGCTTGGCCAACGGGGCCTGATGGAACCGCTTCGCCTCTTGATCGATCAGCGCCGCCTGCTCTGCGGTTGGCCCGAACCTTTCACTCGCTCCGCCGCCGAGAAATCGTTCCAAATCGCCGATGAGGTCGGCGAGATTCTGATAGCGCTGGTCAGGCTGCTTGGCGACCATCTTCAGCGTGATGTCGGCTAATGGCTTGGGAATGTTGCTGATCACCACGTCGGGACGCACCACCGGGACCGTGCGGTGCTTGGTCATCACCTCAATTGCCGTGGCGCCTTCAAATGGCGGCTTGCCGGTCAGCATCACATACAGCGAACAACCCAGAGAATAGATGTCCGCGCGGTGATCGACTCCCGCTGCATTGTCCGCTTGTTCCGGCGCCATGTAGGCGGGTGTTCCCATCGCGACATTGACCATCGTGACGTCGGCCTTGGCGGCGGCTAGCGAATCGGCTGCGGTACCAGGCGCGGGCATTGGCGCGTGGTCGCCGCCGTTCGATCCCGTGATTGCCACTTTGACCAGGCCGAGATCAGCGATCTTCACGACGCCTTGCTCGTTGAGCATCATGTTTGCCGGCTTGACGTCGCGGTGGACCATCCCGTGACTGTGGGCAAATTGCAGTCCGCGTGCAGCCTGCAAGATGAACCCCACCGCCATTTCGGGCGGCAGCGGCCCATTTCGCTTGATCAAGTCATCCAGCGATTCGCCCCGCACGAATTCCATGCTGAAGTAGTTGGTGCCGCCGTCGACCCCCAGATCGTAAATCTGCACGACGTTGTGGTGGGTGAGCTGCGCCGCAGCATAAGCTTCACGCGTAAATCGCGCGATGAATGTCGGATGGCTGGCCCACTGGGCTTGTATTGTCTTCAACGCAACGTCGCGATCGAGCGACAGTTGCTTGGCCAAATACACCGCGCCCATGGCACCTCGGCCCAGTTCCTTCACGATCTTGTATCCACCGATGCGGTCGGGGGCGCCAGCCGGCGCCGCACTGGATTTTTGATCTCCAAAGTTGGTGTGGACCGTGGCGGCGTGCACCGACGCGATCGTCGCTTCGGTCCCGGATTGAGTCTTGGCAGCCGCCGGTCCCGCGATCGTGGCCTCCGTCGAGCCCTGAGACTGGCGCGAACCGGGAATGGACTCCACCTTCGATCGTGGGTGCGAGACTTCCTGCACTACAGCCGGTCCCGGGGGCTTCGCGTCGAATGCCAGCGTCGCTTCGGCGCTGACTGCCGGCAGCGTAGCGGCTGGGTTCGCGGCTGAAGGGAGAGTTGCGTCAGCGGGATGGACCGGCGCCGCGGTGCGGGGAATCGCGGCGGGAACGGTTTGCTGCGGAGAAACAGGCGCTGTCACGGTTCCGGCTGCCGGTTCCGACGGCAACCTCTCCGCCAACGGCACGCGATCAGACTCGGGAAATATCGTGAGAGCAAAACGACGCCCGCACTTCGAGCATTTCGGCTTATAGCGACCGGGTTTGGCGTCCTTGATGGACATGCCGTGATTGCAATTCGGACAGTGGATGGCCACAGGCGGATCTCTCGTCGGTGAAATGGCCGACAGGAACATGGAGGACAGGAAAACATCGGAAGAGCGGTGCTCAGGCTCTCATTTTCCTGTCCTTCATCTTCCTGTTGTTACGGCGCAGCATTATTCCATGGAGGACTGTCCGAGCACCTTGCGCAGCGCCGTCATCGCGATTTCGCCAAACTGTCGCGGACCGACTTGCCAGATGTGCGGGTTCAACAATTCGATGGAAACACAGCCATCGTAATTGATCTCGCGCAACCGATCGAGAATTGGAGCCAGCGGAATATCGCCTTCACCGGGCAGGATACGCTGCGAGTCGCGGGCAACTTCCCGAGGTACGTCCGCTAAATCACACAACTGGACATGAAACAGATTTTGTGGCGAAAGATAGCCGAGATCTTCCGGTTTGCTCGGCCCAACATAGTAGTGGAAGACATCGAGGCAGATTCCCAGATGGGGGCTACCGACTTCGCCTACCAGCGCCGCGGCGGTTTGCAGATTATTTCCAAACGCGGATTGGGCCTGAAACTCGATCGCAGCGCGCAATCCATTGCGCCCGACGAGCTGCGCGACTTGCGCCAGCGAGACCTGCACCCGATCCAAATCAGTCTGGTGCAGCGGCGCCGGAATATCACAGGCGACGACAACGGTCGCGACGCCCAGCTGACGGCAGATGTCCACGCGCCGTTCGAACAGGTCCCAGGCCTCCCGCCGCGCTGCGCCCTGCGAGGTTAGTAATCCGCCCTGATAACTGGCGACCGGGGTCGCGACGCCGTACTCCGCGAGCAGCTGCTTGACGTCGTCAATCGTTCGTTCGCGCAGAAAATTCTCAAGTTTGGTCAGCCACAACTCCAGACTATGGCATTGTCCGGCGGCGAACTGTTCGACATCGTCCGCGAATTCGGAGTTCAAGGAACATACTTGAGCCAGGGTCGGTCTCATGGACGCCAGCAACAATCCACTGTGGAAGGCAGTTACTCCTCTTCCTCTTCGTGCATCTTAGACTTGGCCATGATGTCGTGCATAACGTTGGTGGGCATGACGTCGTAATGCGCAAACTCAAGGGAGTAGCTGCCTTGTCCGCCCGTCATGCTGGACAGGGTACGCGCATAGGTTGTGACTTCGCGGAGCGGTGCTTCGGCAAAAATGGTCTGCATATTGCCCCCCGCCGCATCGCTGCCGTGGACTCGCCCGCCGCGACTCGACATATCGCTGAACACGTCGCCGACATTCGCTTCGGGGACGGTAATTGCCAGTTTGACGACCGGTTCGAGTAAGCAGGGCTTGGCCTGCTGGAAGACGTTTCGGAACGCCATCCGGCCGGCGGTCTTGAATGCTGCTTCGGAACTGTCGACGGGATGGTGCTTGCCGAAGAAGACTTCCACGCACAGATCCTGCACCATGTACCCCGCGATGACTCCTCCTTCCAGACGCTCTTTGAAGCCCTTTTCGATGGCCGGCAGGAAGTTGCCGGGAATCGTTCCGCCGACGACGGAATCGACCCACAAGAAGTTGTACTTCTCATCGTAGTGATATTTCTTTAGTTGCGGGAAACGGGCTTTGGTGGCGTACTCTTCGATGTCGGTACCGCGCGGCAACGGAAACATGCGGATGTGGACTTCGCCGAACTGACCGCGTCCGCCTGTTTGCTTCCGGTGACGATACATCCCTTCCGCGCTGGTCTGGATCGTTTCGCGGAATGGAATCTTCGGTTCGCGCGTGTCGATGTCCAACTTTTCGCGACGATGCAATCGCTCGCGAATGATGGTCAGATGCAATTCACTCATCCCGGCAATGACCGTTTCTTTCGTCTGCGGATCGCGATCGATGCGGAACGTCGGATCTTCCTCGGCGACCTTGTGCAGCGCCCCGGACAATTTCGTTTCATCGCCACGACTTTTGGGAATCACGGCCAATCCGACCATCGGAGTCGGAAAAACGACCTTGGGCAGATCAATATCGCCGAGCACGGTTCCCGTATGTAAATCTTCCATCTTGGCGATGGCGACGATCTCGCCGGGACCCGCTGAATCGATGGGGTGCGATTCATTTCCCTGCACGGTCAGCAGAGGGCCGATCCTGACTCCTTTTCGCGATCCGTGCGAGACGACGTTGTCGTCCTTCTTGAGCACGCCCGAATACATGCGAATGAAACTGAGTTTTTGCACGAACGGATCAATTCGCGTGCGGAAGACGCGCGCAACAAGCGGACCGGATGCTTCCGGTTTAATCTCGATTTCGACTTCGCCCTTGGTTCCTTTGTGCGGCAACTCCGCCGGTGACAGCGCGTACTGCGCCAAGAAGTCCAGTAGTTCGGTCACTCCGTGATCCGCTTTCGATGACAAACACAGAATCGGGACGAGCGTGCCGGCCGCGATGGCGCGGGTCATCAATTTGGAAGTTTGCTCCGGTGTCGGCGGCTTGCCATCCAGATAATTCGCCATCACTTCCTCGTCGACTTCGATCACAGATTCGATCAAGGCGTCGTGGATCTTGGCTGGGTCAATCAATGCGCCGGTCGTATTGGCGGGAACATTGAGCGTGCTGATGACGCCGGTGAATTTCGGCCCGTGACCGACCGGAACGTTGAGCAGGACACAGCGGGAGCCCCACATTTCGCGGATGCTCGTCACCAGCTCCTCGAACTCGATGTTGTCGGTGTCCATCTTGCTGATGACGACGATGCGGCCCAATCCCGCCTTGCCCGCCTCCGCAAACACTCGCCGCGTGTTGACTTGAATGCCGGTGTGGGCATTGATCACGATCACTGCGTTGTCGACACCTTGCAGCGACGCGATGGTTTGTCCGATGAAATCCGGATAACCGGGCGTATCGATGATGTTGAAGTGCTTGCCACCATGGGTCAAATGCACAACGGCGGCTTCGATCGAGTACTTATGTTGTTTTTCTTCGGGATCGAAGTCACAGATACTGCTTCCATTGTCGACGCTGGGGGTACCACTCACCGCGCCGGTCTTCATCAGCAGTTTGTCTACGAGCGACGTCTTGCCGCTGGATCCGTGACCACCGAACGCCACGTTGCGAATGTCTTCGACCTGCTTTGTCATGCGGAATTCTCTTTCCTCGTTAGAGTCTTACGCTGCCATTTCCTGGTTCGCCGCCGCAATTGCCTCGGCCACAGTTAGCTTTCCATCGTACAAAGTTCGTCCCACGATGCACCCGGCGACTCCAATTCTCGCGAGGCGCCGGATGTCGTCCACCGTCGTTACTCCACCCGAAGCGATCACCGGCACCGCCACCGCAGCCTTCATCTCCGCCACGCCGTCGAAGTTCGGACCGGACAGCATCCCGTCCCGGGCAATGTCGGTGTACACAATTGACACCAAGGGCAAGTGGGAGAACTGTCGCGCTAAATCGGTTGCGCGAACTCGGCTCGTTTCCAGCCAGCCGTCGGTGGCCACGTAACCGTCCCGCGCATCGAGTCCGAGCGCCAGTTTACCCGGGAACAGCGCACACATCCGCTGGAACCACTCGGGCTCTTTGAGCGCCTTCGTTCCCACCACCAGGCGGCTCAATCCCGCGTCCAACCAGGACCGGATCGTGGCCTCGTCACGAATTCCGCCCCCCAGTTCACACGGAATCGAAATAAACTTCAGTATCGCGGAAACGGCTTGACGGTTCGCCAATTGGCCGTCGCGCGCGGCATCTAAATCAACAAGATGGAGAAATTGAGCGCCGTCGTCGACCCAGCGTTGAGCCATTTCGGCGGGATCATCGCCGAAGACGGTTTCCCGGTTGTAATCGCCTTGCTGCAAGCGGACGCACTTGCCACCGCGAAGATCAATGGCCGGCCAGATCTGCATGAATCCGTACCGCGCTGTCGTTGGTTCAAAGAGAAAACGAGGGTCGCAATATGCCACAGCGCGTGGGGCCACGCAAGTACGCGGCGCGCGGCCCAGGCGCAGCCGCCATCCACCCCTTTTTTTACAACGGTATCACTGCCATGTTTGTTACTGCATGGCTCGTTTCGAACAAGACCGCGAAGACATCCTGCGCGAGGCGACAGCGCTCGTCGAACGTGTGGAGCTGTGGGCGCCAAATCAACTCGATCCCACGGTGGCCGGTTTCCGCCGCGACGGTTCGGCGAGTTTCTTTTTCGGAGTGGAGCCAGTGCTGCAGTTCAACGTCAACGGTGAACTGCGGCGCGCCTACGACGATGGTCGCTTACTCAAGGCGGTGCACGGCCGGCTCATCGCAATGCAGCGAGTGCGCAACGAACAGGAAGTTTCACTCATCAGTCAAGAACTGACTGCCGAAGAAACGGGGGCGTTCTGCGAGCGGATGCTGCAATTGTTAGCCACCCTTCGTGACGCTTTGCGACGCGGCACAGCGCGAATCGGGCGCCAGGTTCCACCCGAAGCCGGCGTCGTCGAGCACGTGCAAAGTTGGCTGGAAACACTGGGCGATCACTTGACAATCGCGGACCGGCCGAACGTCGGCGGCGCCGAGTCACGCCAGCGGTAGACCGATGACTTCCGCTTCACCCCACATGGATGGGAGGCGAGAACCAATTTGGCTGTACCCGCGGCGAACGTAGGCCAATGCCAACGGTGCGTCGAGCCGCAGCGACCAGCACGCCGAGGTAATTCGGCAAGCGAGCTTGTCGTCAATCCGAATCTCGGCTCCGGCGGGTGGAATCTCCATTCCGGCGAATCGGATCCCGCAGAGGGTCCGGTTGACGTGTCCCAATGCGTCGATCCGCGCAACGGTCTCCTGTCCGAGATAACAGCCTTTCACAAAGCTGATCGCGAGCGATGAGCGATCGACTTCCTGTGGAAGGTTGTCGTCGGTCACGTCTCGGCCATAGAGGGGCGTTCCCGCTTCGATTCGAGCCGTCTCAACTGTCGACGCTGCGCAGGATACCGCACCGCGCGTGGCGAGTTCCTGGGAAAACTCGGCGGCAATTGCCTGTTCCGTTGCCAGGAAAAAACACTCC
>CAZFLF010000273.1:0-7918 GCA_964519825.1 uncultured Pirellulaceae bacterium
GCGAACAGGATGACCACAACGAAGATTGCGAAGGCCACCAGAATTTTTTGCCGTATTGCTTCTTGAATCGCCAACAGCGTCATGGCTGACGTGCGTTTCGCCGAGGTCTGGGACAAGTCGATCACTCCGGCGAAAACCGTTTTCCACACCGAGTAAAAGCCCTCAACCGGTCCACGCCGCGCCGCAGAGACCAAGAATCCAAATAGCCATCCGCAGAAGGTCAGCAGCACGGTCGCCAAGACCATTCGCAGGACCGCCCCTCCGATCCAGTCGAAGAACTCCGGGATGTTGTATTCAAAATCCATGTTGCAGCCTTCGAGAAGATTCCAACGACCTGAATTTGAGTGATATGCGTCGCTGCTGGATCGCGAGCTAATTCTTTTCCTGAGCACGACGTCCCGGGCGAGCTTCACTGTCCCGGACGATGTTCAAGAACAATTCTTCGAGTGTGGTGGTCGGGTTTTCGATGCCCAGTACTTCGCCGCCATGTCGCTGAATGACGGCGCGAATTTCCGCCTCGGCCTCCTTGCTCAGCTTTTTGGTGCGGATTTGCGTGACATCTTGCACGGTGATCAAGCTGTCAACGCGGCCAAGTTCCTTCAAATCGCCTTGATGCAGGATCGCGATCCGATCGCAAACATCCTGAACGTCAGCCAAGAGGTGGCTGCACATCAGGATCGTCTTCCCTTGATCCCGAAGCTTCAGAATCAAGTCCTTCATTTCACGTGTGCCAATCGGGTCGAGGCCGCTCGTCGGCTCATCCAACAGAATCAGCTCAGGATCGTTGATCAGGGCCTGAGCAAGCCCGATGCGGCGGGTCATGCCTTTCGAATATTCCTTCAATTGGCGTCGTTTGGCCCAGTCCAAACCTACCATCTGAATCAGCTCATCGACGCGGGTACGACGCACGTCCGCCGGCATATCGAAGAGGCGGCCGTAAAAATCGAGCGTTTCGACCGCATTAAGGAATTTGTACAAATAGGACTCTTCCGGCAGGTAACCAATGCGTTCGTTCTTGCCGACATCACTCGCGTCCTTGCCAAACACGAGCGCCTGTCCACTAGAGGGAAAAAGCAATCCGAGGATGAGCTTGATCGTGGTCGACTTGCCGGAACCATTCGGTCCCAGCAGTCCAAAGATCTCGCCCCGATGGACTTGCAGGTCCAATGCCTTAAGCGCCCGGACCTTCTGGCGGCCCCAGAAATCGCGGTAAACCTTAGACAGGTTTCGAGTTTCGATGACGACTTCAGGTTGAGTCGCCGGGGGCTGAGTCAATTTCGATTGGGACGCTGATGTCCGATGCGTCGTCACTTCCGCCATAGGGAATCACTCCGAACAACATGCAAATAACTGGAATGAAGACAGTCAATACGCAGCAGCGAACCAGAGGGTTCGGCAACGAAGACTCCACTATAAGTCGCACTTGGTAGGCTCGCAAGGATCGCCGAGAGACGGTAGTTTCTTTGCTCGATCCACCGAGCGGGTCACTTTGTGGGCCGCTGGTCTGACGCCGGTTGCACTTATGCCGGGCACGGACCTGGGTGAGGCATTTCTCCTCTGGAGCACAGGTAATGTCTCACTGGAGTCCGCTCAGCGTATAGCCGCCGCGAAACATCCGTCGACTCAGAGTGCCTACCGCCAATGCCCGATCCGTCCACCGACGAATACGCCGCTGCACTCGCGTTTTTGTATGGCCGCATCAACTACGAACGGACGGCCACGGTCCCGTATTGTCCGCGCGAGCTGAATTTGATTCAGATGCGGTGGCTGTTGGGCCGGATTGAAAACCCGCATTTCCATTTGCCGATTGTCCATATCGCCGGCACAAAAGGCAAAGGTTCCACCGCTGCGATGATCAGTGCGGCTCTTGTCGCCGCCGGGTACCGGGTCGGACTCTATACCTCGCCGCACCTGTCAGAGCTTGAGGAACGATTTGCGGTCAATGGCGAATCGTGTTCGCGTCAAGAGTTAGTGGAATTGACGCGAACACTGCAAGACGTGTTGCTGAGCCGCGATCTATCCGGATCCGACGTGCGCGCCGGGCTGACATTTTTCGATATCACGACCGCGATGGGCCTCCTGCATTTTGTGCGACGGCAGGTAGACATCGTCGTGCTCGAAGTTGGCATGGGCGGAAGGCTTGATTCAACGAACGTCTGCCAACCGTTGGTTTCGGTGATTACCAGCATCAGCTTTGATCATACCAAGCAGTTGGGAAATACATTGTCCGCGATCGCCGGAGAAAAGGGGGGCATTATTAAACCCGGTGTGCCCGTGGTCTCGGGTGTCGTCGATCCCGAACCGTCGGTCGTCATTGCCCGAATTGCTCGCGAACGTGGCTGTCGTCTGTTTCAGCGAGACCGCGAGTTCTTTGCGGATTACCAACCGGCTCCTGTCGGTGGTCCGGGCGCGGTTTCTTTTCGGGAAAACCCGGACGTGTCCAATTGGAAACTCGAGGCGGTTAGCTTAGGAATGCTGGGCAGGCATCAAGCCATGAACGCCGGCGTCGCGCTGGCGACGTTGAGCCGGTTGCGATCGTTGGGCTGGGTGATCGAGGACGAGGACTGCCGCCGCGGTCTGGCCGCCGCGCGTTGTCCCGCGCGCATAGAAGTCGTGTCCCAAAATCCCACGGTCATTATCGATACGGCCCACAACGATGCTTCCATCAAGGCGCTGACCGCGACCCTGAACGAATGCTTTCGCCCCAGTCCGCGCGTGTTGATCTTCGCGGTCGCGCGCGACAAAGACGTGGCTGGCATGCTGCGGCAGTTGCTCCCGGAGTTCAACGACGTCATCTTAACGCAATTCACAACCAATCCACGCGGATTGCCGATCACGGACTTGTCCGCGCTGGCTGGCGGTGTCCTGAGTGAATTGTCGCTGTCGAACGTTACTTTGCATTCCGCGCCGACACCACGGAACGCCTGGCAGAAATGGCTCGCTGTGGCCACTCCGGATTCGCTCGTTTGCGTCACGGGATCGTTTTTCCTAGCGGCGGAATTAACTCAAGTGCTGTCGGCATTCCAAACTCCGGGACCCAAGATTGCATTGAGACAATGAAGGTAAAACAGAGCCTAGAATTTCATCACGCGTATCCAATCATCGATTGAGGAACCAACGATGTCCACTTCGCGCCGTCCCCGGGTCTTCGTCACGCGCCGAATTCCTACCGCCGGACTTGATCTCGTCCTTTCCGCCTGCGACGCGGAAGTGTGGGCCGAGCCTCTACCGCCGACACGCGACGTGTTGTTGCAGAAAATTGCCGGTTGCGAGGGGGTTTTGACGCTACTTACCGAACGAGTCGATGCGGAGTTCATGGACGCAGCCGGGCCGCAACTGAAAGTGATCAGCAATTTTGCGGTGGGCTTCAACAACATCGATGTCGCCGAAGCAACTCGTCGTGGCGTCCGTGTGGGGAATACGCCCGACGTGTTGACGGACGCTACCGCCGACATGGCATTCTCGCTGCTGATTTCCGCGTCACGCCGGATCGTCGAGGGACAGGATTACATCCGCGCGGGACACTGGAAAACCTGGGAGCCGCTCGGTTTCATCGGCGTCGACCTGGTGGGGCGGACGATCGGCATTGTCGGGATGGGACGGATTGGCTTTGCGATGGCACGTCGTTGTCACGGCGGTTGGGGCATGCGGGTGTTGTACAACGACAAGTTCCGGCACGAACGCGCCGAACAGGAACTCGGAGCCGAGCAGACGGATTTCGACACCCTGTTGGCAAAGTCCGACTTCGTGTCGGTGCATACCGATCTCAACGAGGCCTCGAAAGGGATGTTCAACACCGCGGCTTTTCGCAAAATGAAACCGACCGCCGTGTTTATTAACTCGGCGCGCGGACCGATTCACAACCAGCGTGATCTACACGATGCATTGCAGAACAAAGTCATTTTCGCTGCTGGATTGGACGTCACCGACCCCGAACCGATTCCACTAGATGATCCGCTCTTAAAGCTGCCGAACTGCGTCATTGCGCCGCACATCGCCAGCGCGACGATTTCCAGTCGCAATGGCATGGCGGAGATCGCGGCGGACAATCTGTTGGCCGGTCTCCGCCGCGAACCGCTGCGCTGCTGGGTGAACCGGACCTAAGGTTATGCCAATTGTGTCTTCCAGCGCGGTCGCACCGCGCTTACCGCGCCAAGAATCAGCACGACTAAGCCAAGAATACTGGGAACGCAAAACAGCCACCAACCGAGCCCCACGCCGGCAATCAATAGCTGCGGACATCGGTACCACAACTCGCGCAACCAGGAGCGGCGCGTCAGCCAGCTCCCACCCGCTACAACCGCGAGCAGCAACGTCAGGCCGCTGGCGCGCGTCAGCATCCGCCGCCAGGCTTGGTGCGGATATTGCACGCCGAGATGCGGCGACTCGCCGCGCAACACACTGTGCACTTGGGGCCCGGCGTTCGCCGATTCCGCTAGCCATTGGCTCGCCAAATCGGTTGGCAACTCCGTCAGCGACTGCACGGATCGAGCATACGTCGGTCGTTCGTACAGTGCCGATCGTTGGTCGATTTGCCGGATGCGCGCATCCCAGTCCGCGCGCCAGGCGTCGCGGTCGCTTGGATTTGCTTGGGAGGCATCCGACAAGCCGCGCCGCCGCAGGGATTCGGCCGTCTGCCTGCGCTGTTCGTCGAGATGTTTCGCGTTGGAGCTAATGTGGATCAACGTCGGTCGTCCGGCAGTTGAATTGGGCGGCCCCTGGATCGTCCACAGCGTTTGGCTAATTGGAATGCCCGTGATGACCGGTGCCGCGAAGACGACTTCCCCGCCGTGGCCGGGATGTCGTTGCAAGGTCCCTTCAAACAACACCTCCACCAATTGCGGCAGCAGTTCCGGCCCCACCGGGATGCGCCAGCGATTGTCGGCGATGGCCCGTCCCAACGCTGGAAGCCCCGCCACATTGAAGTGCAACGGTCTGGTTCCGTCCGGCATGGTTAGTTCGATTTCGGCGAGACGAGATGGTTCCAAGTAGAATGTGGCGACACCGCGCGTTTGACGATCGTCGGACCAGCGGAGCTGATAATCGGCCAAATGAACCTGGGGTGTACCCGTCAGACGCTCAACTTCGCGTAGCACCGCCTGCACGCGCGGTCCGACAACCTGATATACGGCCACATCGCTGGAGATGGCTGAGTTGGCATGTTCATCGGGAAGTTCTGTGGATTGCAAGCCGCTGGTGTCCCACATCGCCTTTTGGCGCTGGAGCCGCGTCGGCAGCACGACGTACCGCCTCAGCGAAATCCCATCCAAGACGCGCAGCTCCGGGACGCGAATCGGGTCGCCGAGGGGCATCGTTAAGTCGCTCGTCAAAGTTAGCTTCAGTTCGCGATCGATGGGGGCCGGGAATCGGGCCACTAGCAACCGGCCGCTTTCACCGGGAGCCGGTTGAATGCGGAGTTCCCCCGGCGGGTTGCGTTCAATCGGCCCGGACACCTCGGGCGGCAGGTAAATCCGAAATTCATCGATCGCGCCCGCCAGAATATCCAAATGCAACGTCGCCTCCATGCGCCATTTATTGTCCTCTAAAGAGAGAGTGGTCACGATCGATCCCGTGACGCGCGGCCGATTGGGGCGGACCAGCAACTCGAGCGTCGGCTGGCCGACCTCCGATGGTCCGGCGGCGAGCGACATCACAAATCGGCCCCAATCCGTGCGCGGCGAGTTTCGCGGTGCGGGCTGCAACCCGGGTGACGCGGTCAGCTCGATGCGCACGTTATTTTCCTGAAACAGATTGACGCCGCGCGGCACGGACGACGCGTTTGCCAAGGCGAGAAGTGGCAGCCGGACACGATTCCCCCGCGCCACAGTGACATCTCCTTGGACCATCAACCGAATTTCGCCGGACAACGGGGTGGTGAAGAAAATCGAGAGTTCCTGGTCCGTTACCCGCGACCAACGCAGTAAACGGTTTGCGTCGTCGTGCAAGGCAATCACTTCTCGCGGCTCGAACAGCGGTGGCACGAGCAGACGAACCTGCGACATTCGCCCTTGATCGGCGGTCAACACCGCTTCGTACCGGAACGAAGCCCGTTCGCTGCCAACCACGACATCCTGCTGTTCCTGAACCGCGACGCGCAACGGGAGCGGGTGCACCGCCAGCTGCAGCGGATGTGCGTCGGCGGTGACGGCAAAAGCCTGCTGGGGCGGATCACGGGCTTCGTCCCACGCCGTCAGGAATTCTGCTGGTGCGAGTTTCGCCGCGGTGGGAGTCGATGACACGTCTGCTACCAAACCCTCCGTCACCGTGATTCCCAGCCAGGCCGGAACGCGGCGCGTCGCTTGAGCCGTAATTTGCGGCAACTGCCAGCGTCCGATTCCACTGCTCCCCGTCACCGCAAATGACAATTGCACCGTCACGTCGTCGTACGGTCGATCCAACCAACAGCGAACGAGTTGCCGATCACCCGGTATCACCTCGACTGTGGCAATCGGCTGGTCCTTGCCGACGGGGAGCAGCCGTAATCCGCGGTCGACCAGAAACGCGACTTGTCCCACGCTGCCGTTGCGCGCCGAGAAACGGAACTTACCCTGTACCGTCAACGACGTGGCTTGAGCGTGCAACCACAGCAGTTCTGCGACATCGGTGTCGACTGGCGGCTGAGCCTTCGAAATGGGCGCTATCCAGCGCACGCGCAATTCGTCGGCAGGGAACAGGTCCGCCGACAAATCGCCTGCGACATCGTCTCGCAACAACGGGCCGAGTGTTCCAGGCGCTTCCACGCGATCTAGCGATCCGGCGGCGTGCACTACGACTCGTGAACGCGGGGATCGTGGAATGGTCGTAGCAAATTCACCGGCCATTTCGGCGGCAGACTGCAATGGCCGAGCGACGATCCTTAATCGGTGTGGGCCCGCGTTTTCCAAAACAAATGTCAACTCGGTCCCCGCTTCCGTCAAAGCCGCCGCGGATAGTTGGCCGTCGAGCGTAACTTCGATGATGCGGAGCCGATCGCGGCGCCACGGAATCCGCAGGTGAGTGACGGAATGGAATGTCCGCAACGTGTATTCCGTCGAGAACTCGCGAGGCAAGAGTCGCGGGTCCTCCGCTTCATTCGCCCCTAAAGTCACGTGATGCTCCGCGGACTCGATCCACGCGCCGTGTACGCCGCCGATCGGCTCGTTCGCACGACGGTAGAGGGCGTCATACATGGACTGCGGGAGGAATAAATAGTCCCCCTTCGGTTGCTGTTTGTCGTCGACGGGAGACAGCACGTTGTAGGTTGTCGAGGCCTCTGCTTTCGTCGGCGCGGAAATCGGCTGATCCTGACAGACGGCCGAATTCGTCCAGAGAAACCAAATGAGCAGCGCCGCGCCGGTGTTGGTTGACACAGCCACCAGTGCGCGGTGGGCAGTAGAGCGCCGGCTGGACATCTCTCCGCGTTGCTGCATCTGGCTTCGCCGCCAAGGAAGTTTCTGCCATGCAATTCCCAACATCGTGCCCAACAACACTGCGCGAGCGACGGGGACGAAATCCGCGGGGACCAGCAACACCGCGGCAGCGAAAATGGTCAGCCATACCACGCTGGTGCGACCGCGCACGAGAACCAAACTCGCAGTTATGCCCGCCGCTGCCAGCATGAGCCCGCCGACAGCTGCCTCAGTCAATCCACGTCGGTAGACCCACAACTCGGTCGACGTGCTGCCACCGCTGGGGAAATCGTGTGCGGTCCAACCGCATGCCGCTTCCTCGGGACCAATCGACGGGGCGATCTCGCTCCAGGGCATTCCGGCGGGCGACGCGTTTAATGCTGCCATCGCGGCTGAGTTGTCGGCCGTCGGCACTGCTCCCGCGAATTGCCACATGCTATTCGCCAACTGGCTCCAATCGGATTGGCCAAAGGCATCGAAAGGACGCTGGCTGCGTCGCCATAGCTGTACGCCAAACAATCGCTCGTCCC
>CAZFLF010000274.1:0-7904 GCA_964519825.1 uncultured Pirellulaceae bacterium
CGTTCAGCGAACGCTTGAAAGGCGATTTCAGCAATGCCATCGCGACCGCACGATCCGATCTCTTCGGACCAAGCGGTCCTCAGCCGACTACCCCGGACCAGGCGATGAACGCTTGTCGCGCGATGGACGCCACCAACCTGGCGAACCAGAGCCGGTCGAGCAGTGGTGCACCGTGGCTGGCCGGATCCCCCGATAATGTCGCTGACTATCAGCACGTGGCGCCCCCGGGAGATCGTTCCTGTGCGTTTCCGCCAAACAGATCGTCGTGGGCCGCCAACAGCTTCCATCCTGGCGGTGTCAACCTCGGTAAATGCGACGGCTCGGTTAGCTTCTATCCGCGAACCATCGATATTCAAGTGTGGCGTGCCATCGGATCCAGAAATGGCGGGGAGGTCACCAATGAGTAAGCCTGCGGCAGTCAGCGTAAGAGTCCGAAGGAAATAATTCATGAGCAAACGTAGATCCTTGGTCCTGATTCTCCTTTGCGCCGTGGGCTGTAGTGAGCCACTGCCTCCCGTCACGAACCCGGAACAAGCCCGGGTAGCCCTTGAGACAGCACTCGATGCGTGGCAAAAGGGGGAGACTGCGGAGTCCCTCCAGACACGTTTGCCTGCCATTCACGTCAACGACCCCGACTGGCGCAGCAACAAACAGCTCGTTAAGTACCAGATTGGATCTGGGCAGGGCCACGGTAATAGCTGGCGCTGTGAGGTCCAGTTAACTTTTCAGGATAGTGCGGGCAACGCGACGCAGCGCCACATCAAGTACATCATTGACACCGAGCCCGCACTCGTTGTCGTCCGTGACTAAGGAAGCACCATCATGAAACGACTTCTGCGGCTGATTCTCAGCATAGCTGGCATCGGGATGGCGTTGTTCCCAACTGCTCAGGCCGATCCACCATCAGGTGGCAAGGCAGGTACGGCTTCTCCTCCCACTTCACCTTTATCGACTCGCCTTTCCTCCCCGACACGAACGGGCGAAACACGCTACGGATGGAATTGGCTGGCCGCGCGGTATGACAAGGACGGAAATGGAACCGTGATCCGTGAGGAATTCCCAGCATCCGCAGACATCTTCGCTCGATTGGACCGCAACTGGGACGGGAGGTTGATGTCGGACGACTTCGATTGGTCCGAAAACGGTACCCTGGGTCGGCAGAAGGAAACGACCTTCGCACTTTTCAAATCGGTCGATAAGAGCAGCGACGGCCGCATCACGCCCGAGGAATGGCAGGCCGTGTTCGCAAAGGCAGCCGAGGCGAATGGATATCTCACGAATGAGGATCTGGAGCAACTCATCTATCTTCCACACGTACTGAAGGCTCAGAAAGAGCAGCAAAGTCGGGCGGGCCGAATGGAGCGTCGGATTGAGAACGGCGAGCCAATTGTTGAGGCCCCCAAGCCGGGAGAGATCGCCCCGGATTTTGAGCTCCACTCGCCCGACGGCCTCACCAACGTTCGGCTGTCTTCGTTTCGCGGTAATAAACCAGTCGTGCTCATCTTTGGCAGCTTCACCTGAGGGAACTATCGGACCCAGTCTGGGTCCCTGGAAGCAATGGTTAGCAAATGGAAAAACCAGGTCGAGTTCGTGACGGTGTATGTTCGTGAAGCCCATCCCATCGACGACCGGCCGGCTACGGAAACGAATGCCAAGGCGGGATTCCTCATCAAACAACCGTTGTCCCTTGGCGAGCGCTGTGCCGTTGCGGAGCGTTGTTACGCGGCCCTGCATCTTCAGTCGACGCTGGTAGTGGACGAGATCGACAACCGTGTGGGTCAGGCATACGTAGCCTCGCCCGACCGACTTTATGTGATCGACCGCGAAGGTCGGATCGCCTACCGAGGTGGTCCGGGGCCGTTCGGGTTTAACCCGAGTGAAATGGAGCAAACGCTCATGCTTATGCTCAGTGAGCAAGACATAAGTGCACCCAAGACTAAGTGAATGCGACCATGCCTATTAGCTGTAGGAGGCTCTGATGCGTTGTGTAATCCTGCTCGCGCTTGCGCTCGTCCTCATCGCATCACCGGTTGAGGTCCACGCCCAGAGGAATCAAAAAAAGTTCGAAGACTTCGTCAAGAGCAGTCCGGCGGTAGGCGACTCACTCCCGGAGTTGGCCGTCTGGACTCCCGATGGCAAACCATTCCAAACGGCTGACTTGCGCGGTCACTACACGGTGCTTACGTTTGGCTGCCTAACGTGACCGCCGTTCCTGCGAAACGTCTCCGGTCTGGAGGCGGTGTATCGGGATTACGGCCCCCGGGGTGTGAAGTTCTTGTTTGTCTATAAATCGCTGGCCCACCCGGAGCGCGTAGGGAACTACGTGCAACCGTTTACGCTGGACGAGCGGCTTGCCCACGCCCGACAGGCTGTCAAACAGCTGGGGGCCACGATTCCGTGGATAGTGGATCCCATGGACAACCGCCTGAAACACGCCCTCGGGGACCGGGCGAATTCGGAATACATTATCGATCCGACAGGGACGATTGTTCGCAAGCGAGCCTGGAGCGACCCAGTCGCGGTGCGAAAGGATCTCGAAGAATTGGTGGGCCAAGTCGACAAAGTCACGAAGCCAGAAGACATAGGACTGAAAGTCGAGCCCGCCCGAACGGAACCAGCGACGAACGGGGAAATTGCACGCGTCTCGCGAGTCGGCATGTTTCCACTCACCGCCAAGCCAACGATTGAGCAGGGCGGGGCGCCGTTCTATGCCAAGCTGCGCTGCGAGGCCGAACTCACAGTGATTGACAGCGGAAAAGGGAAACTATACCTCGGTTTCCATCTCGATCCCTTCTACCAAGTACACTGGAACAACCTGGACAAGCCGTTGCGGTTTGAGCTCGAAGTTCCAGATGAGATCAAGTTGTCCCAGAAGGCGGGGGAGGCGCCGCCCGTTACGGTTGAATCCGATATCAATCCGCGCGAATTCCTTCTCGATATTGTGGAGTGGCCGGACGACAAGGCGATACGGCTGACGGTGATTTACTCCGCCTGTACGGAGACAGACTGTCACGAAGTACGACAGGAATACTTCGTACACCGCCGGCGTGATGCAGATGGCGGTGCCGCTCCCGGTGCTGCCTTCCGTGGCCTCACATCGGAAGGCATGGCGAAGCTGCTCATGGCTGGGGACAAGAACGGCGACGGCAAATTGACCAGAAGTGAATTAAATTCCGTGCAACGGCCGCGGTTTGCGGACTTCGACCTCAACAAGGATGGCATTTTGGACGAGGATGAAATCCAGAAGTTGGCCGATCAGCCAACTGCACAAAAGGATCTCTGACAGGAAACTCCGCCGTGGACCTATTGCCAACAAACGCAGAGCAATGAAGCATCGCTGGTCACTCTGATGATCAAAGAGAGTTAAGCGGGTGCTTCCGTTTCTCCCGTCGGAGGGTTGGGACTGTCCCATTTACAACATATTGAGCCTTGGAGTCCTGCCGTGAAATTTTGTGCATTGTTCGGTATCTCTCTCGCGGTCGCTGTGCTGCCGGCCATGACTTGGGCTCAGGAACCGAAGAAAAGCGAAGCAGAGTTCGTTAAAGAACGGCCGACCGTTGGTGACGCGCTCCCAAACGTGACTGTTTACGACCCCGACGGCAAGGAAGTGAGAACATCCAGCCTGCGTGGGCATTACACAGTGCTGACATTTGGCTGTCTGACGTGACCACCGTTTCTTTGGAACGTCTCCGGTCTGGAGGCGGTGCATCGGGATTACGGCCCGAAGAATGTAAAATTCTTCTTTGTCTATAAGTCGCTGGCCCATCCGGAGCTGGCCGGCAACTACGTGCAGCCGTTTACACTGGACGAGCGACTCGCCCACGCTCGGCAGGCAGAAAAGCAACTCGGCGCCACTATTCCGTGGCTCGTGGACGACATGGACAACCGGCTCAAGCACGCGCTGGGGGACCGGCCCAATTCGGAATTCATCATCGATCCGCAGGGGGTCATCGTCCACAAGCGCGCCTGGAGCCATCCGGCCCAGGTGCGGAAAGACCTCGAGCAACTGGTCGGTCCCGTCGAGCGAGTGACAAAAGAAGAGGAGATTGTCCTCAAACTCGAATTGCCATTGAAAGCGCCTGCCGCCCGGGGGATCGTGCCGCGACTAAAGCGTCCGCAGATGCAGGTCATTGTCGTCAAGCCACGGATCGATCCACAGGAACTACCATTTTTCGCCAAGCTGCGGGCCGAGGCCGACGATGATCTGCTTAAGACAGGTGCTGGCCAGCTGTACCTGGGCTTTCATCTCGATCCGTTCCACGAAGCCCACTGGAACAACCTGACGAAACCGCTTTCGTACAAGCTAGAGGTCCCGGAAGGGGTAAAGATCGACAAGCTGACCGCCGAGGCGTCCCAGGTCGCGGCCATTGGCGACTCGGACCCGCGCGAGTTTCTCCTCGATGTGAAGGCTTGGCCGGACGGCAAGCCCATTCGCGTGACTGTGAACTATTTCGCCTGCGTCGGTGAGAAGAGTTGCCACGCGGTACGGCAGGAATATGAACTGCATCTGCGGCGCGACCGCGACGGCGGCCGGGCCAGGGGAGAGGGTGCCGGCTACTGGGACCCTGAGGGGTTCGCCACCCAAATGCTTGCGAGAGACAAAGACGGCGACGGCAAAATAAGCAAGAAGGAAGTACAGGGCTTGGTCCTGCCGCACTTCAAGTTTTTCGACACAAACCAGGACAGCCTGCTGGATCCAGAGGAGCTGAAGGCCGTCTCGAATTGGTTGAACTACCACCACCAACCCGGTGCCCCGCCGTCTAGCGGAAAGTAGCGTCGATGAACGAGCGGTTGCAGAACCGGTCGAAACGGATGAGAGGCATGGCATTGGTCGGTAGCCGCTAGCGCTGGAGAAATGGATCATCGAAGATATGGTCGATTTGCCGCCGATTCTGAGTTACAACACCCGGCTGCAGAAAAAAGTTCGATCAGACTGACCCACTACCCGGGTATCTTTTTTCTTGACAATCGGTCAGGTCGTAGACTAAAGTCTTTCTCGTTCTCGATGGCTCTTCACGAGTGATCATGATGAATGTCGACCCTCGACAGTTGCGAACCCGCGGTTTACTACGTCCCTTTTGGGGCGTGATGACGCTCGCAGTCTGTTCTTTCATCAGCGCGAATACTGCAGCCAGTTGCGGCGATTATCTGCATGTTTCGACGTCATTGAATTCCAAGAGTTCGCAGTCGGGCCGTGCTGTAGCGGGTTTGGACTCGTCGCGATCAATGCCCCTCTCGACATCGCTTCCAGCTCCATGTCGCGGACCGAACTGTCGTCGTCAGATGCCGGCTCCGGTACCTCCCGCGCCGTTGATCGATTCGTCTAAGGTTAGTCAATCCGCCGTCCGGTTTGCGGAGTGGGACACACCCGAGTCGAACTTGGTGCGATCGTTAGAAGTAGTAGACCAATCTCCGAGTGGCGGTTATCCCTGTCTTCTGAAACGCCCGCCACGAGCGTAGCTTCCAGCTCTGCGGAAGCGCGTCATTTCTACGACGCTGGAATTGGCTGTAGCACGGATGTGCCGTGTACCAATTCCATGAGTTTCGGTCTTGATTCATTGAACAGGGAATTCCTTGAGAAAAAGAACTGATGCTTTATGCGTCTAGTTCGGCTCAGGAAAGATTCAGCCGTCTTGTAATAGTTTGTTGGCATTTGATTTCTTGGCATGCGCTACGCGACGTGCGGGAACTGAACCCTCCTATGCAGGTCACACGAACAAACCGAAACGCTTCCACCGCTCTGCTGCGGTGCGTGGTGTTCGTGGCGGTCCTCACTGCGGTATGCGTGGCTGCTCGCGTCGAGGCGAGTTGCGGCGATTACCTGCGCGCGCCTGGTGTGGGTCACATGGCGTCAAATCAAAACGAGGTTCGCGATTCGAAAACGGGAGTCGCCGGTCCCGGAGAGTCACAGTCCGGTGATCAAGCCGGGACTCCCTTCGCGCCGTGTCGCGGTCCAAACTGCTCACGGCAGTCGAAGCCATTTGTTCCGCCGCCTCCGCTGGTGATTAGTAGTGCTCCGTTGAAAGCCGCTGTGGCCGCCGTGGTGAAGCACGACAACTGCTTGGCGGGTCGTTCGATTTCAGAGCCGGAATGGTTGGCAATACCTATTCGCCACCCCATCCACATCTTTCGCCCTCCGCGCGCTGTTTGGCTGCCGAGTTGAAGAAATTGTCAACTTGCCTTCATCCGTTTCCTGCCATGGGGCAGAGGACGCGCGTTTTCTTAGGTGATTCGTAAGTGTTTCGGAGGGGCGATCGTAGCCCTCCGTGCCAGAGTTTTGATCCTTGGTTTTTCGGATTCGACGCAACCGTCTTGTTGCGAAGTTTTATTCACATTTTTTTGTTGGAGTAAGAATCATGACTCAGCGACGTAGAGGCTTTACGCTTGTAGAGCTGTTAGTTGTCATCGCCATTATCGGCATTCTCGTAGCATTACTGCTTCCGGCCGTGCAAGCGGCGCGTGAGGCGGCCCGGCGCATGCAGTGCGGGAACAACCTCAAACAATTTGGGTTGGCACTGCACAATTACCACGACACGTATAAGAAGTTCCCACCCGCCAGCGGCCCGCGGTCTTTTTCGGCGCAAACGTACCTGCTTCCATTCATGGAACAACTGAACCTGTACAATCAGATTGATTTCAACGTCAGCACCAATCACGCGAATAACGCCATCCCGCGGGGGACCCAATTGGTAATCTTCAATTGCCCTTCCGACCCACTAGCCCTGATGCCGGCGGGTTGGGCAGGATCGACCTATCGAGTCAATCTGGGCAGCGGCATCTTGTTCGGCATGCCGTCCACGACTTCTGGCAATTCCAACTTCGGAATGCCGGCTCCCAATGGCCCGTTCCTTCCGACTCGGATTTACCTCAGCTTTGCTGACGTCCTGGATGGTACGAGCAGCACCGCGGCCTTAAGCGAACATGGCAAAGGAGATTTCAATCAGGGCATTTCAACGCCAAACGACACTTTCAAGCCCGGGACTTATCCGAACACTCCTGACGAAGCGGTCACTCAATGCGCCGCGATGGATCCTCTCAATCTCGCCTTGCAGGGAGTCAGCGACGTAGGTGCGCCCTGGCTCGAGGCATATCACTCGACGTCGTACTATTACCATGTTGGACCACCAAACTCCCGTTCCTGCATGTTCCCTCCCGGCCGGATTGCCACCACGGCGAAGAGTAAGCATCCCGGTGGAGTTCAGGTGACGTTCTGCGACGGGTCCGCTCGTTTCGTAGCCAATACGATTGACATTCGAGTTTGGCGCGGGCTCGGAACGCGCGATCAAGGCGAGTCGCTTTCCGATTACTAATCGTTCTATCAGTGCATTCCATACTCCGGGCCGCCACGGAATCGTGACGGTTCCGGTACTTTCTTCTCGAATTATCCTAGGAGTTTTTCCATGTTCTCATCCTTCCATCGTGTTATTACCGTTTTCTCAGTCGCGGCACTCTGTGCGGCACTGGGATGTAATGGCGGAACCGGCTATGCCCCTTCGCGACCTTCCGACCCGGCCTTGGCGCGTCAAACGCTGACGATCGCCTTGGACGCTTGGAAATCCGGCTCGGCAACACAAACATTGGCTGAGCAAAAGCCCCAGCTCTATGTCGGCGACGAAGATTGGTCGGGGGGCTGCGTGCTGAAGAATTACCAACTTATTGGTGACGGGGAACCGTACGGCACCAGCGTGCGGTTCCAGGTCGGTCTGGAGCTGGCTGAGAAGGCTGGCAGCCCGCAACAAAAATCGGTGCGATATGTCGTCGCGACCAATCCGGTTTGCAGCGTCACGCGAGACGACCGGACCGAATAGGCGGTGCGGGTTCTATTCAGATCCATTTTTATTCCAGATTCTGTTGAGGAGACAATTCATGCTGCGATCGTATATGAATCTAGGCCTAGCTTCCTT
>CAZFLF010000275.1:0-3868 GCA_964519825.1 uncultured Pirellulaceae bacterium
TACGAGACACCGGATCCTGATTGCCCGATCCATGCTGCGCGAGCGGACATGCCGGCCGGAGATAGCTTCGTCAATGTCAATGTGTCGCCGATTGGACAAGCCAGCGCGGTCGTGGTACGGCGCTTCATTTAACCGTTGACTGCCGCACAAGGAATCACGCGAACGACGGAGAAGCCGCTATGGCGATCCTGATCGACGGCTATAACTTGCTGCATGTAACCGGCATTTTTTCTGACGCCGTCGGTCCCGGGTCCGTGGAAAAACTCCATTCGGCGCTTCTCGACTTTCTAGCGGCGGCGATCGATCCAGCCGACTTGCCGCACACTACCATCGTGTTCGATGCCAAGGGTCGGCGCGCCGGATCGCGGCGATCTCATCGCCATGGCGACATCACGGTTCATTACGCCGCACGGCATGAAGATGCGGACACATGGTTGGCCGAGTTGATCCGCGAACACTCCAGCCCGCGCCGGTTGATCGTGGTTTCCAGCGACCACCAGGTGCAACGTGCCGCTCGACGGCGCCGCGCGAAAGCAGTCGACAGTGACGTTTGGTATGCCGATCTGATCCGTCGTCGGCGCGATCGCCGGCAATCCGCGGATCAACCGACCGATGCCAAACCTTCCGTCCCCCTGTCTGAAAGTGACGCCGCATGGTGGTTGGCGCAATTCGCTCCGGAGTTGCTCCAAGAGCTGGCGAACGAGACGGCCTCGTCGAACTCCTCAACCCCCCGCGATCCGAGCCAGGTCCTCTCGCCGCAGAATTCCAGCACGTCTCCCAGCCTGGCCGCGCCAGCTGATGTCGCGGACTCTCCACGAAGCGCCGAGGATGCTCCACCGGAAGTTGGAACTGATTACGAATCTCTGGGCGAACCATTCCCTCCAAGCTATCTCGAAGCGATCGAACGCGAATTTCTCTCGGGGGCGCCCGTTCCGCCGCCGCCGAAACCTGGCACCGGCAAGCCCGCCAAACAGCGCCGCAAAAGGCGCTAACGACTTCCCGCGAACCCCGCAGCCTTGACACCGCCTGCACGGCGTCGCATCGTGAACAAATGTGACCCACTCGTTTAACCGCAAGCCGCAGGCGTGCGCTGATTAGTGCGGCGCACCACACTGCCGAACGCGCACGCCTGCGGCTTGCGGTTAAACGAGTGAATGCCCAACACAAGAATCGAGAATCCCGTTGAACCGACCCTTGGCTTCTGAGTCCGCCGTTGCGACTGGTCCATCTAGCCGCTCCGAACTGCGCATCGCGCTGGCCCAGATCGCTCCGGCACTTGGTGATAAGGCTCGCAATCTGCAACTGCATCTCGATCGGATCGCCGAAGCGAAAGCGGCCGGCGCGGACTTGATAGTGTTTCCGGAACTATCCCTCACAGGCTATTACCTGCGTGACATGGTGCCCGAAGTCGGTCTGGCACTCGATGCAACTGAGATCAAGCAGCTCCTCTCGGCTGCGGGGGACTCGGACCTGGTGTTCGGCTTTGTGGAGCAGTCGACCCGTTCTCGCTATTACAACAGCGGGTTGTACTCGGAGCGGGGAAGGATCTGTCATGTGCATCGCAAGGTGTACCTGCCGACGTACGGCTTGTTTGATGAGCAGCGATACTTCGCGGCCGGCCACCGGATCGAGGCGTTCGACACGGCACGGTTTGGCCGTGTCGGGCTTTTGGTGTGCGAAGACTTTTGGCATCTTTCGGCTGCGACAATCATGCAAGCCGAGGAAGTCGACGTGTTGATCTGTATCGCAAATTCTCCTGGCCGCGGGATCCAGGATGCCGAATTCAAAACCGCCACCGTCTACGAATACTTGTGTCACGCCTACGCGATGTTGTTGGGAGCGGTCGTTGTGCTCGTCAATCGAGTTGGGTTCGAGGACGGTTTATGCTTCTGGGGCGGCAGTCGCGTGATCGGTCCCAGCGGCGATGTGCTCGCCCAATCCCCGCAGATCGACGAAGCCCTGACCATCGCCGAGCTGGATTGGGCCGAACTGCGGCGCGAACGAACAATGACTCCACTGGCTCGTGACGAACGGCTCTTGCTGACGATTGAAGAACTGCAACGAGTGAAACGGCGGATGTATGGCGACGGCGATTGAACAAGCCAACCAAGGTCTGGTGATCCATCGTGAATTGGTCACGACCGTGCTGACGCGGTTCATCCGCAATGAGATCGAACGGACGGGCTTTCACCGCGCGGTCGTCGGTCTCTCTGGCGGAATCGATTCGTCAGTGGTGACCTATCTCGCTGCGCGGGCGCTGAGCCCCGAAAATGTGCTCGCCGTGACGATGCCGTACAAGACCTCCAGTGACGCGACGCGCGATGACAGCCGAATGGTGATCGAGCAACTTGGAGTGCGCACGGTTAACGTGCCGATCACGGACCAAATCGACGCGTATTTCCGCCAGTTTTCGTCGGCCTCCCAATTGCGATTGGCCAACAAATGTGCTCGCGAGCGAATGACGATTTTGTACGACCAGAGCGCTGAGTTCGGCGGGCTGGTGTTGGGAACGAGCAACAAGAGCGAGTTGTTGCTGGGATACGGGACGCAATTCGGCGACATGGCATCGGCGATCAATCCAATCGGCGACTTGTACAAAACGCAGTTGTACCCACTGGCCGCTCATCTCGGCGTGCCCGCGAGCATTTTGAAAAAAACTCCGACCGGCGACTTATGGGTTGGACAAACCGACGAAGAGGAACTGGGATTTAGCTACGCAGACGTCGATCGGCTGCTGTACTTGCTGGTCGATCGCCGCTGGCAGTCGGCGGAGCTGATCGCGGCTGGCTTTACGCCAGATTTCGTGGATCGAGTCACACAGCGCGTGCGCCGCAATCACTACAAACGCCGCTTGCCGATCATCGCCAAGCTCTCTGCGCGGACGGTGGACCGCGACTTTCGCTACGCCCGCGACTGGGGAACTTGAAGAGTACTACTTCGCCCAACCGTGTTGGCGCAACCAATCGGCGGCGCGGAGTGGCCAGTCGGTGGGACCGGTGGCGTTGGGACGCGGACGCATGCCGTACCCGTGCCCGCCACGTTGATACACGTGCAGTTCTGCAGGCGTCTTGCGCGTGATCAGGTCGAGAAACAACAGCATGCTTCCTTGCGGTAACGACGCTGTGTCGTCAGCGCACTGGCTGATGAATGTCGGCGGCAGCCCAGCCTCTAATTTGATATCGACGCGGATGGCATTGGCCTTGTCGTCGAAGATGCGATACGGATACGCGAGCACCAGAAAGTCGGGCTTGTGGCTCGGCGTCACCGCGTTTTTCTGGACGAAAGAGGGCGAGTTCGTGGCCGCGACGAGTGCGACTTGCCCACCCGCGGAAAATCCCAACACGCCGATCTTGTTCGGATCCAGCTGCCACTCCGCCGCTCGCTGCCGCACGATTTGCACGGCGCGCTGAGTGTCCTGCGCTGGCCCGACGTTCGGTTCGGGATGTTGATTCGTGGGGCAGCGATGGTCCAGCAAGAATGACGTGATGCCGAGCGTGTTGAGCCACGCGCACGCTTCAGAACCTTCATGCTCATCGGCCAGTCGTCCGAAACCGCCACCCGGCACGACGATCGCCGCGGCGCCGGTTCGCTGGTCTTTTGGTGCTGCAAACACAACCAACCGCGGATTCGAAATGTTGAATCGCAATTCAAAACCGGCGGCGTTCTTTTCCACTCGTTCCGGTGCGCTGGCGTCCACTCGCGGTTCCGGCATCCCGTCCGGCCACAACACGACGGTCGGCCGATCGTCCGCCGCGGCGGTAACACCCAGGAACGCGAGAACAGAGAGAATCGCTAGGGCCTGAATTCGATAGCTGCTGCGCATCAGTGAGCTCCTGTGGGATCGGTTTTTTTAGATCGTTTAACCGCA
>CAZFLF010000275.1:3968-7879 GCA_964519825.1 uncultured Pirellulaceae bacterium
ACCGCACGACCGGAGCGATGATCCGTGACGCGTGGCTGCGGTTGGTTTTTACGGAATTCTTGGCGACGATTGCAGTGGTCGGAAACTCGATGGTCAACGGTTCGCCGGTGTTGGGATTGGGTTCATAGAACGGCGCGCCGGTGCTGGCCACCGTCACGCGGATACGATGTCCAGCCGCGAAGATTTGGCTCAGCCAACCGACGTCGAACGCGATCTTGGCGACCTGTCCCGGTTCCAGAAAAACTTCGTGTTCGTAACCGTCTCGATAACGAGCTCGGCGGATGTAGTCGACGAGCAGGATGGATCGGCCGTCGGGATAGACGTCACTGACTCGCACAATGAAATCGGTGTCACGAGCGGTCGAAGTTACGAACAGCTCCGCTTGGACCAGACCCGTCCATTCGAGCGGCTCGGTCAGCGGTTCGGTCGTGAAGGAGCGCACTTCCGCTTGGGACTCAAACTTGCTCGCGTCCGCCGCACCGGGAAATGCGCGTCCGGGAATCTCGTTCGGGTGCAGTGGATCCGCCACGAAGTTGACCTCCGCGTCGTCACTCTCCGGGGCGACGGTGGAGAGACTGTGATGATTCGCATGGAGGAAGTACGAGGTCGGTTGGTGCTTCACTGGCCAGTCGGTCGCATCGCGCCAAACATTTCCCGGCGCATTCGGTTCACTCACGGCGCCCATGGCGAAATAGCGGACCGTCGATTCTTTCTCGATGCCGTTCGCAGCACCTTTCAACCAATGATCGAACCAGCGGATCAGATGCTTCTCGGCGTCGAACTTCGCCACTTCGGGAAAGGTTAGCTCACCGACCTTGTTCACGATCTTTCCCTGGTATCCGCCATGCAGCCACGGACCGATCAGCAGCCACTGTTGGCCCTGTGAATTCGGTCCGCCACGATGTTGCCGGCCCTGAAAGCTGCCAATCGAACCGACATTCATGAAGTCGAACCAACTGCCAACGGTGAAGCAGGGGACGTCCATCTTGTCGAAATGCCGCGTGCAATCCTCCTGTTGCCAGTATTCGTCGTAGGTTGGGTGTGTGAACCATTCTGCGAGCAACCGCCGGTTGTCTTGCGGATCACGGCAGACCGCTTCCATCTGCTTGAATCGCTCGGGCCGCGTTGCGCCGCCGATGCGATACCCTTCGTGGTACAGGCTGAGTCCGGTGTCGATCATGTACTGTGCGACGAGGTGGGGTGGCTGCGTCACGGCCAGAAAATTCTGGGCATAGCCGGCCTGCGAGCTGCCGAATGTGCCGATCTTGCCCGTCGACCAGTGTTGTCGCGCAAGCCACTCGACGGTGTCGTACCCGTCCTGAAGTTCTCCCCAACCGAGTGCCCGATAGCCGACCCAGGTTCCTTCCGATTCGTACGTGCCGCGAAAATTCTCGGCGCAGATAACGTATCCAGCCTGGGCGAGTCGCGCGTTGGCTTGTCGCGTGCCAGCTCCGCGCAAGGCAGCGTAGCGCTGTTCATAGAGCACGGGCCAAGGCCCGTCGCCCGGCGGGAAGTAGAGATAAGCTGAGAGCCGCTTGCCGTCGCGCATCGGGATCAGGACGTGCTCTTCGCGAATGGATCCGAGATCGACTGGGTCCGCCGCCGGCAGCGACGTACCGGCCGTCAGCAGCAGGCAAAAGGCCAGCAGGAAAGCTGACAACGATTCGCGATGGATCATTTTTCGCACCTCGGTGTTTGTGGTGCGAAAGATCATATGCGATGAAACCACGGATCGCACCCGTTACGGGCGTAGGACGGGCACCCTGCCCGTCTGATTTTTTCCCCGACCGGCAAGGTGCCCGTCCGACGGCCGATTACTCCCGTTTTCGCTTGGATAATTGGACGCGTGGCGGAGGAGGTTCAGCCGCGGATATCGTCCTTGGGTGAGGCGACGGGAAGTCGAGCCATTGCAGCAATTCTTTCGTGGCGTCTGTGGCGGGGACCAGGAACTGGCTATCGGGAGTCAACGCACGTACAAGGGCGACCAGTGGATAACGTGCTCTCTGGTCGCCAGTGAGCAGCGGCTGCCCGGCACGAGTCAAAATTACATCGTCCGAGCTCGGATCCAGCCCGGCGATCGAGAATCCTTCCCCGGAAACTGAAAAACGGAATGCCAGACGGTCGTACACGGTCAGCGGTGTATTGTCCGCAAGAGTCACTTCCGGCGTGGTCAGTGCCATATTTTGAGCCAGTGCAGCGACCAGCGACCGGCTCACGGTACCGCCTGGACTTACGACACTCCCTGTCGCCGAACTCAATACCCCCTGTTCCACGACCGCACGGTCGAGCGTGATGGTCGCGAATCCACTGAGCTTATGCGGCAAGGATTCAGTGAGTTGGTCCAAGTCGACTTGCGAGAAATGGCCTGTGAGTTCTCCAGACCAATGGTCACGACGTGACGTGCATGACACGGTTCCCTGAAACAGGGCGCGGTCTCCCAGACGTGCTAATGGTCGGAGGTAATCGGTGAAAATCGCGCAGGGGAGGGGTGTGTCGGTGTGGAGCATCCAGGCCGTGGTTGGAGGAGAAATCTGCCGATTCCGCTCGATGCGCAGCTGTGCCGGCCCGGGCATTTCGACCCCCGCCAACTGGAATTCGATCCACGTCAGCACGCTCGTTTCGAAGGGTTCCACCGTGCAGCGCACCGTTGTGAACGTCTGCGCTTGTCGCCCGACTTCGAGCGTCAGTTCGCTCGACGTGATCTGAATCGCCGTGGTCGGAGTCTGACCCTGGAGTACGCGGTTGTGCAACACGTCCCACAGCCGCAGGAACTTTCCTTGGGCAACCTCGGGCTGAGACAGCAACACCACGACGCCTTGCGGCTGGTAAGCGATTTCCGCCTGGCGAATGATGGCCACTCGATCGCCGCCATCAGGATCGGTGAATTCCAAGGTGTGAAGGAGTGTCGAGCCGCCGGCCGGATGCTCGACCCGCGCGATCCGCGCCATTAGCCCGGTTAGCTCAGAGAGTCGGTGTTCCCATGCCGCGCGCTCGGACGCGGCGTACAGCGGTGACGTGCGATAGCCGGACCACACCAAAGTGCAGACCGTCGGCAAAACTCCGAACGCGAGAAACGCGAGCCGACACAGATTGCGACGAGTCCGTTCGTGCATGAAGTTTTCGTTCAGCGTTCCTGTGCCATCTGACGAAATAATTCGTAACGGGCTTTCATTTCCGGCAGGCTGTCGTTGCCAAATTTCTCACACAGCGCGCGAGCCACCTCGAAGGCGACGACGTTCTCCACAATCACGCTTGCCGCCGGAACCGCGCACACGTCGCTCCGTTCGTAGCCGGCAGGTTCCGACTGCTTCGTTTCCAGGTTGACCGACTCGAGCGGCTGCGCCAGCGTGCTAATCGGCTTCTTCGCGGCTCGGACGACGAGCGGCTGGCCGTTGGTCATACCGGCTTCGAGTCCTCCCGCGTTGTTGGTTGGACGCACGAAGCCAAGGCAGGGCGAATCGCGCTGCGACTCGTCGTACTGGATTGGATCGTGAACTTGCGAACCACGGCGCCGTGCGGCTTCGAAACCCATTCCGATTTCGACTCCCTTGATGGCCTGGATCGCCATCACGGCCTGTGCGATGCGTCCGTCGAGTTTGAGGTCCCATTGCGTGTGTGTGCCGAGCCCGAACGGCAACCCTTCGACGCGCGCTTCGACGATCCCGCCGAGCGTGTCCCCGACTTTCTTTGCCTCGTCGATGAGCTGACGGATCTCGTCATCCTGATCGGGATTCAACGAGTAGACGATGCTCCGATCGCGAAGTTGGAATTGGGCCTCGAGCGGAACGGCCTGGGAGAGAATCTTGATGCCGCCAAGTTCGACGACGTAACCGATAACGGTGATGCCGAATTCGCGCAGCAGTAACTTTGCCAACGCGCCGGCTGCAACTCGCACGGCCGTCTCTCGGGCG
>CAZFLF010000276.1:0-7855 GCA_964519825.1 uncultured Pirellulaceae bacterium
GAGCACGTCTCCCGGGATGCTGCCGAAAGCCGGAAAGAAGTCGTTTTCCGCCAACAGCGACAGGCGATAAACGGTTCCGCCATAGTACCGGGTGTGCGTGCCGGCAACGGGATAACCCGGAACGGTCATCAGTGTCACATCGCCCGGATTGATGAAACAAGCCGGTAACATCGACAGCGCAGTCTTGGAACCGATGCAGTGATTCACCTCTTTGACTGGATCGAGCGTGACGGCAAAGTTGCGTTGCATGAATCGCGCCGCCGCTTCCTTGAACTGGGCGATCCCGTTGTCGGCGTATCCGCGATTCTCCACCCGGTTGATCTCGGCGCTCATCCGCGTCCGAACGGATTCCGGTGCCATCGAGTCATTCTCGCCAATGCCGAAATCAACTAATCTCCGTTCGGGGTGTTCCGCCAGCGCCTTGCGTTTGGCGCGCTTGATCTTTTCGAACTTGTAGATCTCGGTCCCTTTGCCGTAGTTCACTCCGCCGATCCGTTCGGCGAAGAGCTGTTGAAAGTATGGATCGCTCATGGTTTTGTGATTCAGGAAAAACTGGGGTTCCGGTGCAGATTGCCAGGAGCGTGACAATACCGAAGCCCCGGCACCTCCTCAAGCCGCCGCTTCATCGATTGGTCTGGCGGCGCGACTCGCTGCACCAAATTGCACAATGCTGACCATCGCCACAATGCCGACCAACGCCGCGACTTGCACCGCAGTCACGCGCTCTTGATCCGCCCAACCCCAGAGGACCGCTCCGATCGGCACCAGGTTCGTCACCATGCCGGCGAACAGTGGCCCCTGCTCGTAAATCAGCTTGTTGAAGAGCCACATCGCGACGCCGGTCCCCAGGACTCCGAGCACCACCACCGAGCCGATCGCCAACCACCATTCCGCGCGTTCGACTGGTTGGGGACCGGCCGCAGTCAGCGACAGAGGAAATAGAATCAAACCAGACACAACCAACGACTGAAATGACAGCGGTAGCGATGCAACGTGCGACAGCCAACGCCGGATGCAGACGTTGCACACGGCATAACCGAGCGGCACGGTTCCGGCCAGCATCAGGTCAGCGATCGGAACCGCCCGCTGAATCCCGTCCATCACAAGCAATACCAAGCACACCAGCGCGCCAAGCACACCGAACAATTGCCTAGCTGTCGGGTAAACGCCGAGCACGGGCATCGAAACCAGGATCGTTAGCAACGGCACGAAACTGACCGTCAGCCCAATGAAGGCACTCCCGTGTCGCGCGACAAGCCACGGTTGCAAGGTATAAGGCCAGGCATAACCGATGATCACAATGAACAAGAGCCAACCCCAATCGCGGCGTCGGAACCGGCCAGATGACCGGTTCCACCAACACAGCAACCCGAGCGTCACGGCCCCGCCGATCACTCGCCAAGTCGCGATCTCGACGGGCGATAGCGCCAAAGCGGCTTTTTTCATCAAGATGAAACTGCTGCCCCAGGTCAAACAAATGAAGACGAACCAGACGTACGCCACGCTGAACCCTTTCTACCGCGAATTTCTACCGCGAATAACCGTGAAACGTTCCTTGTCGCGGGTCACGGCAAGCGTTTCAATTCGGTTTGCACGGGAGAAATCTTGGATTGCCGGCGTAGAAACGCGACGACCTGTTCCGCGAGCACATCGGGGGGAAATTGCGACGACTGCAGAATCAAGTCGGGACTTTCGGGAGGTTCATACGGGTCATCGATGCCGGTGAAATTCTTCAGCTCGCCGGCCCGGGCCTTCTTGTACAGCCCTTTGGGATCACGTTGCTCACATACTTCCAACGGTGCGTCCACGAAGACCTCCAGGAAATCCCCCGGGCGGCCGTGGCTTTCGACCTGCTGGCGCACCGCGGTTCGGTCGCGCCGATACGGGCTAACGAAAGCCGCCAACGTCACCAGACCTGACTGAGCGAACAAGTCGGCTACCGCGCCGATGCGGCGAATATTTTCCTCGCGATCAGCTGCTGAGAACCCGAGTCCGAATCGCTGTGCAAACGCTTCACCGTGTTCCGGCGCAAGCATCGTCGGACTGGCGTTCAGGCCGTGACGGATGTTGTCGCCGTCGAGAACAAAACTGTGGACGCCCAAGTCATAGAGCCGTCGGTCAAGTGTGTTGGCGATGGTGCTCTTGCCGCAACCGCTCAAACCCGTAAACCAAACCACACAGCCCTGATGCCCGAGCAACCGCTCGCGATCGTCTCGTGAGACGTTTTGCGCATGCCAGATGACGTGAGTCGATTCCATGTTTCCCTTTCGCAGCGCAACAAGTCCGCGTGTTGATTTTGCCCAGGTTATCCGGCTGCCTTACGCGTCGACAACGGGCGGTGGCTGCAGACCGCGTTCGGCTGTAACGTCATTCCGGCATCGCGCAGCGCCCGCCGCCACATGCCGGTAGGCCACAGCCGGCGGAAGAGGTGCCGGTGGGAGAAGGGTTCGCGCAAAGCGGCAATTCGCGCCGGGCATGGGTATGAGTGGCTACGACGCTTAATTGCTGCCTGAGATGTTTGCCGCCGCAATCGGGACAAACGGGCGTTTCATTTCCGCGAACAAGCAACTCGAACTCGTCGTGACAGGAATCACAAATGTATTCGTACAGGGGCATGCTGGTTTCTCTCCGGTGTGGAACCACGATTGTACCATGCACGTGGCCAGCGCGAATCATCGTTTAACCCGCAGCCATAGGCGACGGCGCGCGCAACATATGATCCTGGCCTGCCGCTCGAAAAAGATCGCATCAGGCCGCGCGGGGTACCAATTCAACCTGGCGTCGGCGATACCATTCGACCGTCTCGCGCAATCCGGCCTCGAAATCAGTCGTCGCGCGAAAGCCAAACGACGCCTCCGCTCGCGACGTATCGAGGCAACGGCGCGGCTGCCCGTCGGGCTTGCTCGCATCCCAACGGATTTCACCGCGATAACCACAGACGCGGCAGATTAGCGCAACCAGTTCGGCGATGCGAATCTCCATTCCAGAACCGACGTTAACCGGTTCCGGTTGGTTGTAGTGCTCGGTAGCCAGTCCCACGGCCGTCGCGGCGTCACGCACAAAAAGGAACTCGCGCGAGGCGTTGCCGGTGCCCCAAACTGTGATCCAGGACTGCCCCGTATTCTGGGCTTCAACGACTTTCCGAACCAAGGCGGGAATCACATGGCTGGTTTCCAGATCGAAATTGTCTCCCGGTCCATAGAGGTTGACCGGCAATAGCGTAATGGCGTTCAGGCCATATTGCTGGCGATACGCTTGCGCTTGGACGGTCAGCATCTTCTTGGCCAAGCCGTACGGGGCATTGGTCTCCTCGGGGAACCCGTTCCACAGATCTTCTTCGCGGAACGGAACCGGCGTGAATTTGGGGTACGAGCAGATCGTGCCTAACGCGACGTACTTTTCCACACCGAACCGCCGAGCCTGTTCCAACAACTCGATTCCCATGATCGCGTTGTCGTAGAAGTAGCGCCCCGGATTCGCGCGATTGGCCCCGATCCCGCCCACGACCGCCGCCAGATGAATCACCACCTGGGGACTAGTTTGCTCGAACAACCGTCCGATCTGTCGGCGGTCGCGCAGATCCCATTCCGCACTTCGCGGCACAACAATCTCACGCGGCCGATAAGACCGCAATACTCGGCACACTTCGCGCCCCAGAAACCCGGCGCCGCCTGTCACAACCACTGTCTTGCCAGCAAGGATACCCATGTTTCACAGCTCCTCCTTGAGCTCATGTCGGGAAACGCGACTTCATTGCGGTACGGCTAAGAAGTCCCGTCGCGGGAAGTCTCCGTCCGCATCGTTTCCGACGGATTTGCAGGCGGGAATTTTGGCAGTTCCGGTCAATTGGGCAAAGGTCAATTCGCGGCTTTCCCTGAGCGAATTTTAGTGAGGCATTCATTTCCCGCGAGGGGGAGACTTTCAGGCGATGATCTCGCGAACCACGCGACCTGCGACATCGGTCAGCCGGTCGTTGCGGCCGCCGTGAAAATAGGTAAGCAATTCGTGGTTGATTCCGAGCAAGTGTAAGAGCGTGGCATGCAAATCGTGCAAGTGAACTTTGTTCTCGACCGCTTGGAAGCCGAGTTCGTCGGTCGATCCGTAGTTCATTCCCCCGCGCACATCCCCGCCGGCCAGCCACATCGAAAAGCCGTACGGATTGTGATTGCGTCCCGGTTCGCCGACTCCTTCGCTAAACGGCATCCGCCCAAACTCGCCACCCCACACGACCAGTGTCGATTCGAGCAAGCCGCGGCGTGCGAGATCGGTGAGCAGTGCGGCAATTGGCTGATCGACTTCACCCGCGTGTTGACCGTGGTTAGTTTCGATGCTCTTGTGGGCATCCCAGGTCTCCTCGAGGTGTCCACCGCCCGAATAGAGCTGCACAAACCGAACTCCCCGTTCGACCAATCGCCGCGCGATGAGGCAATTGCGACCAAACTCGTCAGTCGGCGTCTTCCCGACTCCATAGTCATCCAGTGTCTGCTGCGTTTCCTGGGACAGATCGACCGCTTCGGGCGCTTTCGCCTGCATCCGGAACGCAAGCTCGTAGCTCGCAATCCTGGCGGCCAGATCACGTCCGCCGGGGCGCGCCGCCTGATGCTGCTCGTTAAGCTGCACCAGCAGATCAAGTTGTTCTCGCTGGGCCGCGCGGTCGAGATGTCGCGGGCCGCGCAAATCGAGGATCGGATCGCCAACCGGTCGGAACAGCGAACCCTGATACACGGCTGACATAAAGCCGCTCGACCAGTTTGGCTGGCCGCTGATCGGTCCCCCGCGTTTATCGAGGATGACGACATAGCCGGGCAGATCCTGATTGTCCGTCCCCAGCCCATAGACGGCCCAGCTCCCCAACGATGGCCGGCCGATGATGGTCTTGCCGGTGTTCATGGCGACGAGTGCCGAGCCGTGGGCATGACTGTCGGTATGACACGAGTTGATTACCGCCAGCTTGTCGGCGTGTTCACGCACCTGGGGGAAGAAGTCCGAGATCAGGAGTCCACTTTCTCCACCAGGACGAAACTTGCGAAAAGTCGGGGTCAGAAAGCCAATCTTTCGGCCGCCTGAATTGATGAATTTCTTGTCCGCGGGGAGCGTTTGACCGGTGTACTTTTCCAGCACCGGCTTGTGATCGAATGTATCGACCTGGCTCGGACCGCCGTTCATCATCAAGAAGATTACGCTGCGCGCTTTGGCCGCGAAGTGTTGCTGGCCAAGCACGCGCGGTTGCTGCGCGGCGTCGGCCGCAGTGACTGGTCCCGCGAAAAAGCCGTCCGCGCCGAGCATCGCGGCCAGGGCAGTTCCCGCGAACCCGCCTCCCATTTGCCACACAAATTCTCGTCGAGTAAGGCCACACGGAAACTGACGAGGGCTCGTACAAGACATATTCAGGCCTCCGGAAATTCGCCATCGTGCTGGGGCAGGTGGTTTCCGCTACTTAGTCAATAAATGCGAACTCATTCGTGTTTAACAGTACGTGGCACAACGAGGCCAGAGCCGTCAGTTCGACGTTCCATTCCGGCAATTCGGACGGAGGCAACTTGCCAAATCGTCCCTCTTGTGCGGCAAGATGCGCGAGCGCGGCGGTCACTTCCTGATCGGTTGGCGAGCGGCCAAGCGTCAACCGCCAGGCCGCGTGAATCCGCCCGGCGCGGTCGGGCTCGGCGATCTGCGCCACCCACCGCGCCAACGCTGAGCTGCAGGCATGAGCGAATTCGTTGTTGAATAACGTCAGGGCTTGAGGTGCGGCGATGGTGACGTCGCGGCGAGGACATGGCAGCGTCGTGTCTGCGAAATCGAATGTTGTCATCAACGGCGGCAATAAGCTGCGCTGTGTAAAGATGTAGAGGCTGCGTCGCCGCTGCTCATTGACCGGCGACGCCTTCCAAGCCGAAGACTTGCGCGACAATCCTTCCAGTGCTTCGGCGGAGATCGTGGGTCGAAAGCTCGTACCACCCAGACGCAAATCAAGGTCTCCACTAACCGCTAACATCGAATCTCGCAGTGACTCGGCGTCGAGGCGTCGGCGTTCTCCCCGCCACCAGAGCCGATTCTCCGCGTCGCGATTCTCGTACGCGGCCTGTTGCGGATGTTGGGAAGACTGGCGGTAGGTTTCCGAGAGCATCAGCAGACGGTGGATGTGCTTCAAACTCCAGCCGCTGCGGACCAGTTCGCCGGCCAGCCAATCGAGCAACTCGGGGTGCGTCGGTCGGTCGCCGGTGAAGCCGAAATTACTCGGCGTGCGCACCAAGCCGTGGCCAAAATGATGCTGCCACAGCCGGTTCACGATCACCCGTGCCGTTAGCGGATTGCGTGCGTCGACGATCCAGGCGGCCAACTCAGTGCGGCGATGGGAACTCGGTCCTTCGGCCGGCGCCGGGACCAGCGGCCGGTCGAGCGTCGTGACAAACGATAAACCAGCTGCGTCGACAACTTGCAACGGACGGTGCGGATCTCCCTTTTTCAGCACATGCAGTGGCGGCGAATCGCGGCGAATGTCGGTCCAGCCAAGCACATCAAAGCCCAGTTCAGCGGCCGACGGACCGCCGAGCAGTTTCGCATCGCGCGCTTCAATCGGACCTGGCCAGAAGACGTTGGCGACGCGGTAGTAATCGGACTGCTCGACCGGATCGAATTTGTGGTCATGGCACCGCGCGCACTTCACCGTGATTCCGAGAAAAGCGCTGCACGTGGCGTCAACCAAATCTTCCAGCCGCTCGTACTTGTACTCCTCCGGATCGTTCGGCTCGTCGTTCCACGTTCCCAACCGAAGAAAACCCGTGGCAATCACCGTGTCGACGGTGCGTTCCGGCAATTCGTCGCCGCAGAGCTGTTCGAGCACGAAGCGATCGTAGGGATGATCGCGATTGAGCGCCGACACGACCCAATCGCGATACTTCCAGGCGTTCGGCTTCTCCTGGTCACGTTCGTATCCGGACGTCTCCGCGAAGCGGACGAGATCGAGCCAATGCCGCGCCCAACGCTCGCCATATCGGGGCGACGTCAGGAGCCGATCGACGAGGCGCTCGAATGCGTCGCGCGATTCATCGGCCGCGAATGCCTCGAGTTCGTCGACCGTGGGGGGGAAACCAATCAGGTCGGCATAGGCCCGGCGAATTAACGTCCGACGCTCGGCGCCATCTGCCACCCGTCGGCTGCGAGCCGCGTCGCGACAAACACATCGACCGGATTCGCAATTCGAAAACCGTCCGGCGCGGGGGGCACCGCTGCCACTGAAATCGGCTGCAGCGACCACCAATCGCGGCCGGCCCGCACGGCCGTCGTCCGTTCGTACAAATCGAGTACACGTCCGGCAGGCCAATTGGCTCCCGCGTCGATCCATCGCCGCAGTACTGTAATTTCGGTGGCGGGCAACTGCGAGGAGTGCCCTTTCTTTGGCGGCGGCATTTCACCCGCTTCCAGTCGCTGCACCAATAAACTGGCGTTTGCGTCGCCGAGTCGCAGCGCCGGACCGCTTGCCCCTCCTTGCTTCATCCCCGCCACAGTTGTCAAAACCAAGTCGCCCGCCGCTTCCCGCGCCTGATGACATTCCAAGCACCGCGTGACAAAGATCGGTGCGACATCCCGGTCAAAATTCACCGCCGGTTCCTCCGCGGCGAGACTCAGCACGACGGCGGCACACCCCAAGGTCGTGACGGCTGCAACGAGGGCTGGATGTACTCGGACGACGGCGGCGATTCGCATCGACAACTCCTACCTTGCGCAAGCATCTCTACCCCGTGATCACCTCGACCACGCTGGAGAACTTTGTTTGCGACCGAAGTGTAGACTAACGAATGACCAAATCCCAATAACCAATCAGTAACAAATGACCAAATCCCAATGACCAATCAGT